>DASZLW010000308.1:0-16946 GCA_035552175.1 Gaiellaceae bacterium
ATCCGCGACCACGAAACCACGCTGCCCCGCCAGCCGCTCACAATCCGCCACCTGCCGCATCACCCCAAGCTGATCCCCATCCCGATCAGACGAAATCCGGGCATACACCCCAACCGGAACCGAAACCGCTGAACGCGCAACAGCCACTCAGGGAACATACACGAACACTCGCCTGCGCGACCATCCTTACGCCTGAGTCGCAGCCTCGATCGCAGCGATCGTCTCTTCGTCGAGTTCGATTCCCGAGGCAGCGGCGTTGTCTGCGACCTGCTCGGGTCTCGAAGCCCCGACGATCGCGGAGGCGACGTTCGGCTCCCGGAGCACCCATGCGAGAGCGAGTTGCGCCATCGAGATTCCGAGACCTTCGGCGATCGGGCAGAGCTTCTCGACGCGCTCGAGCACCTCGTCGTCGTAGCGCTCCATGAACGCGTTCATCGACCGGCTCGCCATCCGAGAGTCCGACGGGGGCGCGGCGCCGGGCTTGTACTTCCCGGTCAGGACGCCCTGCGCGAGCGGCGACCAGACGATCTGGGAGATGCCGTTCGCGGCGCAGAGAGGGATCACTTCGCGTTCCGGTTCGCGCCAGAGCAGCGAGTACTGCGGCTGCGAGGAGACGAACCTCTCGACGCCCGGCAGGTCGAGGGCCGCCTGGATCTGACCGGCGTTCCACTCCGAGAATCCGATCGCTCGCGCCTTGCCGGCGCGGACGACCTCGGTCAGCGCCTCCATCGTCTCCGCGAGCGGGGTGGAGCGGTCGTAGCGGTGGCACTGGTAGAGGTCGACATGGTCGGTGCGCAGCCTCGCGAGCGAGAGGTCGACCTGCTTCAGGATCTGCGCCCGCGACAGGCCCCGATCCGACGGGGACATCGGGAAGAAGAGCTTCGTCGCGAGCACGTACGAGTCGCGGGGGCGGGACGACAGCACCTCGCCGAGGAACTCCTCCGCAGCGCCGCGGCCGTAGACGTTCGCAGTGTCGATGAAGTTGATCCCCGCATCGAAGGCCGCATCGACGCAGGCGACGGCCCGGGCGTCGTCGATGCCTGCGCCGAAGGTCAGCCAGGAGCCGAGAGCGATCTCCGAGACCTCGATCCCGCTGTCGCCGAGTTGCCGGTATCGCATCGGTTCGATTCTTTCCGGACCGGGGCGCCTCGCGCGTTCCGACCTCGCTTTCGGCGGGTAGGTTCGGTGGCGATGGGGGTCGAAGGCGAGGGAATCGAGTTCCGGGCGTTCCGGGGCGACCGACGCTCGTCGGTCTATCGCGAATACGTGATCGCCTGCGCCACGTTCGCCTCGGTCCTCGCAGCCGCGCGCGAGCAGGGGCTGCCGCTCCTCGCCTCACTCGGGGCGCGCGGCGGGCGGCGCCTCGAGCCTGACGAGGCGGACAGGCTCGCACGTGAGGCGTCGGCACTCGGCGAGGAGCTTCCGAGCCCGACGCTCGCCGCCCACCTCGCTGCGATTGCAGACATCGCCCGATGGTGTTCGCGGGCCCGCGGGCGCTCCTGGATGACGATCGCCGCCTCGTAGCCACGCCGGCAGCGGAACGTTCGTTCGCTCCGGTACGATTTTGACCTTCTGCGGCTGTGGGCCTTCGAGGCCTGCGTCGCCGAGCGTACGTTCGCCGCCTGGGCCTTCAATCCAGCGCGGCACCCTCGACGAGTCCAAAGCCGACAACGACTCGCGCCGTGTCCCCGATCAGGAGGTCTGATCCTGCGGTATCGCGCAGCCATAGCATTCGTCCTTCCCGTCGCCCTCGCGGCGGCCGCCGCCTCCGGGGCGGCCATCAAATCGCCTCCTCGCTGGTGGGTCAAGGAGGCGATGTGCATCCACCACCACGAGTCGGTCGACTGGCACCGCACGACGACCTGGCAGGGCTTCCCATCGTGGGATCACGGCGGGATGCAGATCGACGTCCGCACATGGGGCCACTTCGCATACAGCATCTTCCCGCGCGATCCCGCGGCAGCGACACCACGTGAGCAGTTGATCGTCGCCTACCGGATCTGGCGCGCGAACGGGCGGCGCTTCGGCGGCGGCGAATGGCCCGTCTCGTCGGAGGTCTGCGGGTTGTATTAGCGCTTCCTCGGAAGGATCGGTACATCGAGCGCTGTGAGGCCGAGTCGGGGCACGGCGGCCCGGCGGCCCGGCACCGTGTACCCCGTCGAGGGGCGAGGGGCCGTCCGGCACGATACGTACACTTGTTCGCATGGCCAGGGCGGCGGCACTCCAACACTCCTGTACCGACTGCGGCACCGTGTCCGGACGGTGGCTCGGGCGGTGCCCAGGGTGCGGCGCGTTCGGGACGATGCTCGAAGAGGCTGCTCCGGCTCGCGGCGGCGCGGTTACGGCGGGCTCGCGGCCGCTGCTTCGGCTCGTCGACGTGCAGGCCGAAGAGGCCGACCGGATTCCGACCGGCGTCGGCGAGCTCGATCGGGTCCTGGGCGGCGGGCTCGTCCCGGCTTCCCTCGTGCTCGTCGGTGGGGAGCCTGGAGTGGGGAAGTCGACGTTGCTCCTGTCGGCGCTCGGCGCGATCTCCGTGACGCGACGTGCGCTCCTCGTCACCGGCGAGGAATCGGTGTCGCAGGTCAAGCTTCGCGCCTCGCGGCTCGGCGGCTGCGAGGCGGTCGAGATCCTGGCCGAGACCGAGCTCGACGCGGTGTGCGCAACCCTCGAGCGCGAGCGCCCCGGCGTATGCGTGATCGACTCGGTGCAGACGCTGTACTCGGCCGAGATCGGTTCCGCGCCCGGGTCGGTCGCCCAGGTGCGCGAGGCGGCCTCCCGGATCCTCCGGGTTGCGAAGGCGGCGGGAGTCGCGACTTTCCTGGTCGGCCACGTGACGAAGGACGGCTCGGTCGCAGGGCCTCGTGTCCTCGAGCATCTCGTCGACTGCGTACTCCAGTTCGAAGGCGACCGGTACCACGCCCACCGGATCCTGCGGGCGACCAAGAATCGGTTCGGCTCGACCAACGAGCTGGCCGTGTTCGAGATGACAGCCGAGGGGCTCGTCGGCGTCCCCGATCCCTCCGCGCTCTTCGGGCGCTCGGAACCCGGCGAGGTGGGGGCCGCCGTCACCTGTGTGCTCGAGGGAACCCGGCCGCTCCTCCTCGAGATCCAGTCGCTCGTCGCGCCGACGGACCTCGCGATGCCGCGTCGCGTGGGAACGGGTGTCGATCCCAAGCGGCTGGCGATGATCGTCGCGGTGCTCGCCCGCCACGCCGGTCTGCCGCTCGGGAGTGCCGACGTGTTCGTCAACGTCGCCGGCGGGGTCCGGATCGACGAGCCGGGAGCGGACCTCGGGATCGCGCTCGCGATCGCCTCGGCGGCACGCGGAGCACCGGTGCGGGACGGGCTCGCCGCCTTCGGCGAGATCGGCCTCACCGGCCGCCTGCGTCCCGTGACCCAGGCCGGACGGCGGATCGAGGAGTGCCGCAAGCTGGGCATCCGGACAGTCCTCGCCCCGGCCGGAACGGACGGTGCGGGACTCGAGACCGACTCGCTCCGCCAGGCGCTCACTTCCGGTCTGGCGGAGAAGTCCGCCTGAGCAGGGATTTTCCAAAATCCCTGCAAAAATGGCGCTTTTACGCGGGTTTTTGCTATCATATTGTGTCTTCGCCGGCAGCCTCCAACGTTGCCGGCGCTTTCACGACACGGGAGAGGGAGTCAGCTTGTACAAGGTCGGCGACAATGTGGTGTACCCACACCACGGGGCGGGCACCATCGTGAAGCGTGAACCGCGCGAGGTCCTGGGGGAGAAGCGCGAGTACCTCACGATCAAGATCCTGCACAACGATATGACGGTCGATGTGCCGACAGACAACGCGGAACGCGTCGGTCTGCGCAAGGTGATCGACGAAGAGGCCGTCAAGAAGGTCGTGAAGTACCTCACGAGCGGCGGAACCGAGATGCCAAAGAACTGGAACCGGCGCTTCAAGCACAACCGCGACAAGATGAAGACCGGCGACATCTTCGAGACGGCCGAGGTCGTCCGGAACCTCTCTCTCCGCGACGGCGAGAAGGGCCTCTCGACCGGCGAGAAGCAGATGTACGTCAAGGCGAAGAAGATCCTCGCCTCCGAGCTGATGTACGCCAAGAGCCTGTCCGAAGAGGACGCCCTGATCTGGCTCGAAGGCGTGCTCACCGGAGCCAACGGGACGGCGCCGAAGCACGCGGCTGCTGCGAAGCGGCCTGCAGCGAGCGCCACGCCGAAGACACCAGCCGCGGCGTAGAGATGTCGGTGTGGGCCGTGCTCGTCGCCGCAGGGCGGGGAGAGCGGCTCGGGGACGATCGCCCCAAGGCGTTTGCGCGCCTCGGGGATCTTCCCCTGCTCGCAGAGTCGCTCCGCCGCCTCGACGAGAGCGAGTGGATCGACGGGATCGTCGTCGTCGCCCCTCCCGAATGGGAAGAACCGACGATCCTGCTCGCCGAGGAGCTCGGCGCCTCCAAGGTCGCCGCCTGCGTCACGGGCGGAACGAGCCGTTCCACCTCCGTTCGCATCGGCGTCGAAGAGGTCCCCCGCGATGCCGCCGTCATCCTCGTCCACGATGCTGCCCGTCCCGTGCTTCCGGCCGATCTCGTGCCACGCCTCATCGAAGCCCTCGGTGAGGGCTTCGACGGCGCCGTACCCGGGCTCCCCGTCACGGACACCGTCAAGCGGGCTCGCGACGGGGTCGTCGTCGAAACGCTTGCCCGGGACGAGCTCTTCGCGGTGCAGACACCGCAGGCGTTCGTGGCCGGCGTGCTCCGTGCCGCGGCGGCCGGCGAGGGCTCCGACTGCGCCTCGCTGGTCGAGGCTGCAGGGGGCCGCGTGAAGATCGTTCCCGGTGACGAGCGCCTCCTCAAGGTGACGACGGCCGACGATCTGCGCCGCGTCGACGCGCTCCTCGCCTCCGGGAAGTAGCCTCCCGCCGTGGCCGACACAAGGATCGGAACCGGCTTCGACGCCCACGCGCTCGCCGACGGCGTGACGCTCGTCCTCGGCGGGGTCGAGCTCGACTACCCGCGCGGGCTCGCCGGTCACTCGGACGGCGACGTGATCGCGCACGCGCTCATCGACGCGCTGCTCGGTGCGGCCGGGCTCGGCGATATCGGCGGGCTCTTCCCCTCCGGTCAGGAACGGTTCCGTGGCGTCTCCTCGCTCACGCTTCTCACCGAGGCCTACGGCCAGGTGCGCGATGCCGGCTGGCGGCTTGTCAACGCCGACTGCGTGCTCATCGGCGAGGAGCCGCGGATCGCCCCGCACCGCGACGAGATGCGGCGGAGGCTCGTCGGCGCCATCGGGGAGGGCGAGGTGAACGTGCGCGCGACGACCACCGACCACCTTGGGTTCACCGGCCGCGGCGAGGGCCTCGCAGCCCAGGCCGTCGCGCTGATCGAACGCACCTGAACCTCGTCCGCTACGCCGACCGGCCCGACCTCCGCGAACGGCGGAGCATCTCGGCGCAGGTGTTCCCGGAGTTTCTCCTCCACCACGCCTACACCTATCTCTGGAACCGCCTCTACTCGGGTTTCCCGGCGTTCCAGCTCGCGCTCCTCGACGGAGACGATGTCGTGGCCGAGGCACACGCCCTCAGCATCCCATGGGACGGTTCGATCGAAGGGCTGCCCGCGGGGTGGGGGCCGGCGTTCGAGCTCGGCATGACGACGGATCTTCTGCCGACGGCGCTCTCGATGCTCTCGATCGGGGTGCTCCCGTCCCGCCAGGGCGAAGGGCTAGGAGCCCGGATGCTCGAAGCCTCGCGTGACGCTGCGCGTGCCGAGGGCCTCGCGACCGTCCTCGCTCCGGTGCGCCCGACGTTGAAGGATCGATACCCGCTTGTCCCGGTCGAGGAGTACGTGACCTGGCGTCGCCCGGACGGCAGCCACTTCGACCCGTGGATCCGTCTCCACGAGCGAGCCGGTGCGGACATCGACGCGTCCGCGCCCGAGTCGCTCGCGATCGAAGCTCACGTCGCCGACTGGGAGCGATGGACCGGAATGGCGCTCCCGACGGACGGGGACTATGTCGTCCCGAACATGCTGGCGCCGCTCGTCGTACGCGGCGGCATCGGCCGCCACGCCGAGCCGAACGTGTGGATGCGCCACCGGCTCTCCTGAGGCGATGTGTATCCACGAAGCCCGCTTTACTCGCCCGTCGGCGCGCGTGCTCGGCGCGTCAGCACGATGTGCGCACCGCATGGTGAGCTCGCCCTCCCCCACGATCCCAATGATCTGAGCATCCGAGCTCGGTTTCGAATACCGCCTCGGCTGAACGCAGTCCTACGCTACGAGGCGAGGTCTTGGCAAGATTCAATCGTGAGCGACGAGCAAGCGGATCGATACGCCTTCGCGCACGGGCAGCTCACCTACCTCCAACTGCCCGCGGCCTCCGTCGAGTCTTCGGGCTCGTTCTACGCGGCGGTGTTCGGATGGGAGGTCGACGCGGCGAGTTTCGACGCTCCGGGTGTCTTCGGCCAGTGGGTCGAAGATCGGCCTGCTGCCCCTGATGCGGGTCCGCTCCTGTGGCTCCATGTGGCCGATCTCGCGACTGCGCTCGAGCGTGCGGCTTCCGAGGGCGGCGAAGTGGTCGATGCTCCGTTCGCTGACGGCCCGAGCCGGACTCTCGCGACGGTTCGCGATCCGGCAGGCAACCGGATCGGGCTCGTCGAGCACCGGCCCGGCAGAGCGTCAGATCGGAAGTGACGCACGTCCGTCCGGGCCGACTGCAACGAGCCCGTCACGGGCCAGCGAGGCGAGGGCATCGGCGTCGTCGCTTCCGGCCCCGCCTGCGACTGCACGCAACGCCATCGCGCGCCGCTGACGGAAGGATCCCTCGAACCGCGACTGCTTCCGCTCCGGCTCGTACCTGCGCCCGCGGGACGGGCATCCGGCCGCGAGCGGGCAGACCTCGCACCGTGGGATCCGCGCGACGCAGATCGTGGCACCCAGGTCGAAGAGCGCCTGTGCGCACGACCCGTCGAAGCTCTCGCCGGTTCGCTCCTGCACGCGCTTCACGTTCGTGTCGATCGGGAGCACATCGAGCCCGAACGCGAAGTTTCCCACCGCCGCCGCGGTGTAAGGCCCGACCCCTGGCAGCTCCGTCAGGTCGTCCGGCCAGCCACGTTCGGCGACGACCCGCGCCGCCCGTTGCAGGCTTACCGCTCGGCGGTTGTAGCCGAGCCCCTGCCACTCGACGATCACCTCGGCGGTGCTTGCCGCGGCGAGCGCGACGGCGGTGGGCCAGCGCTCGAGCCATCGAACCCAGCGCGGGATCACGCGGTCTACCTGCGTCTGCTGCAACATCACCTCGGACACGAGGATCGCGTAGGGGTCGGTGGTTCGACGCCACGGTAGATCCCGGGCCGAGGCCTCGTACCAGGCGAGGAGCAGCTCGCTCACGCGCCCACCCTAGATGAGTAGCTCGACGATCTCGCGTGACTGGCTGCACGACCTGGACGGCCTGGGCCGCTCCGGTCAAAGCAGCTTGGATCTGGCAGCAGACGACAAGGCCGTCCGCTGTGAGGCCGGCGCCGGCACCGTGCCGGCTCCTCGCTGTGCCGCTAAACCGCTCTGCGCCGTGACGAGGAGCCGCGTCAGGATCTTCTCTCGATCTGCAGTCATGATGTCCCGTATCCGGGAGCTCGACCCGGCCTGAACCGTGACCGAACCGGCGCTCACGAATCGAGCGTCCAGGTCTGGCCGCCGTCGCCCGAAGACCACTGGACGGCGGCGACGGGATCGGCGCCGAAGTCCTCGCCGGTGACGGTCAGGCTGTTCCCGTCGGCAGAGATGCTCTCGGCGAGAATCTCGCCCGCCGGGGCCGAGGGCAGACGGATCGTCTGGACGGCGGTGCCGTCGGCGAGCACGACTCGCGGGTCGGTGTCCCAGTGCCTGCCATCGACACGGTTGGAGACGAGGAACGCGAATCCGGACCCGGTCTGCGCGGCGCCGACGATCGTCCCGTCGGGGAGCGAGACCGCGAGCTTCGCATCCAACGGCTTCTCGTCGTTTGCAGGCGGGAAGTCCGCGATCACGCGGAGTGCGCCACCGGACCACCAGTAGAGGTTCCCCGCGGAGCCCACGTAGTCCGAGCCGATCGCGTCCGTGACGTGCCAGGTGCCGCCGTCGTCGTTCGTCCAGAGTTTGCGCGTCACGCACATGCAGGGCCCGGGGGCGACGCCGAGCTCGATCACGCCGGCCGACGATGACATCCGCAGCACCGAGAGGGCCGGCTCGTCGTAGATCTCGTGCCACGTGCGCCCGGCGTTCTCGGTTGCGAACACGCCTGTGTCGCGCGCCTCCCATGCGTCGCTCGCGCTCGACCAGCTGACGGCGGAGACGGCAGCGGCCGGCGCGCGGGCGGACGTGAGGGAGCGTGTCGCAGGTTTGCCGAACGCGAACCCCTCGACGAGCCCGGTGAACGTGCCGATCACGAGGCGTCCGTCGATGATCGTGGGCGCGGTGAGGGTCGTCCCGCCGAGGGGGGTCTGGAACATGCGCTTTCCGCTTGTAGCGTTGTAGCCGCTGAGCGTCGGCTTTCCGTTCACGGCGATCCAGACTGTGTTGCCGCTGATCGTGGGCGATCCGTTCTCGGTGTGCGTTCCGAGCGGGTCCCGCCAGGAGATCGAGGCGCCGCAGCGCGCGGTGACCGCGATCCGGACGAGCTGGGTGCCGGTCGCGGTGTAGAGCGAGTCGAGTGACGGCGACCAGGCGAGCTGCGCGAGCATCGGATCGCCGATGTCGTACTGCTGGATCGGAACTTCCGCGATCGGGCCCGATGCCAGAGCGGACGCCTGCCACAGGTAGACGGTGTCGTCCTTGTCGACCGCGGCGACGAGCTCGCCGCACCCGGGCCGGTCGAAGACGACCGGGGAGCCGACGAAGTCCAGGTCTTGCCGGTCCGGCAGATCCGACGGATGGCTTCCGGTGGCAACGGTCAGGTTCGGTGTGAGCTCGACGAGTTGATCCCCGTATCCGGTGAACTCGGTGAAGGCGGCGCCGGTGTTCGTTCCGCCGTCGAACGCGCCGGAGGTCGCCGCGAACAGCATGTTGATGTCCGGGTCGAACGCGAGTCCGCCCCAACCCCAATCGCCGCCGCCCCCGCCTGCGCTGAGCGACACGGCGAGCCACTGCGCCACCGAACGCGTCGATGCGTCGACCCGGTACACGGCACCGGGTGTCCCGGCCGTGTCGCAGTAGGACGCGGTGGGCACGTAGATCGCTCCGTCGGCGAGCGTCAACGCTCCCCAGTCGAGCTCGCTTCGCGTGTCCGTGAACACCTGGACGGGCCAACCGGGCTGCTCGGCCCCGGTGGTGAGCGACAGTGCATGGAGCCGCCCGAACGCATCCATCTCGTAGAGGATGTTCGCGGCCGGATCGACGACGCCGGTGCCGGTGACCCCGTAGCCGTCGAGCTGGGCGCACTTGCTCGAGATCTGGCCGACCTCGACCTTCCAGCGCACGACGCCGCTCGCGGTGAACGACACGATCTCTCCGGACGAGGTCGCTGCGAAGAACGACCCGCCGTCGTACAGGACCTGGCCCGTGATCCGGCCGCCGAGCGGAAGCACGAAGCTGCGCGTGACCGCGGACGGATCGCTCGCGGCATCCCCGAGCCGCTCCGTGCTGTTGCCCCAGGTCGTCCAGGCAGGGCTCGGCGCGGTCGCACCGGTCGCGGATGCGCACGCCACCAGAGCACCGGCGAGCGCGAGCCCCCGGCCGAACCACCCCCCGTTCCTCACGATCAGCGCGCTGTCATGAATGGCCCGGCAGGCGCGATGGACGTGGACGGGCCCATGTCCGGGCCAGGTGCCTGCCTGGCGGCGAGTCGCAGTCGAAGAGGTAGGAGCGTTGCGCCACGATCCCGGAACACAACCGGCACGCCGTTAACTCGGACTAAGAAACCACTTCGTACAGCGATGAAGCCGGCTTCGCCGACAGTATTAATCGGGAGACCCACCTCCCGCCCCTTATGCCGTCGAGGCTATCGCGAGAACCGAGGCGAATGGTGACGTCTCTGTGCCAGTTCGTCCACAGCCGGCCGGGGTGGACAGGGCGGCCCAGGCGGACAGCCGGCCGCGGCGGACAGGGCGGGCAGGCCGCCCGGATCGGGGCTGACCTCCCGCGACCGCCGGAACGCCGAACACGGGCCTCGGATGTGGGGATCGGGTCTCGTGGCGGCGCGCCTAGACTCAGCCCATGAGGGTTCGCTTCGCTCCAAGCCCCACCGGCACGCTCCACATTGGCAACGCACTCGGCGCCGTGGCGAACCGCAACGCGGGCGGGACGATGCTGCTCCGGATCGACGACACGGACCCGGCGCGTAACGTCCCGGGCGGCGAGGCCGCGATCATCGAGGATCTCGGGTGGCTCGGGATCGGTTGGGACGAGGGGCCCGTGCGCCAGAGCGAGCGCGGTGAGCGTTATCGCGAGGCTGCGGCCGGCATGCCGCAGCGCTTCCAGGGCGTCACGCTCCTGCGGGACGACGGCACCGCGACCTACCACCTGGCGAGCGTCGTCGACGACATCGATTTCGGCATCACGCACGTGATCCGGGCGAACGAGCACCGGCCGAACGCGGAGCTCCACCGGGCGCTGACGGTCGCTCTCGGTGCCGAGCCGCCCGAGTACGTTCACTACGGGCTCGTGCTCGGGCCCGACGGGAAGAAGCTCTCGAAGCGCACGGCGGGCATGTCGATCGCGTCGCTCCGCGAGGAGGGCATCCCGCCCGAAGCGGTGCGGGCGTACCTCGACGAGCTCGGGATCCCGAAGCACGACGTGCACCTCGATCTCGGGCGGATCCGGTCGCTCGCGGTAGACGTCCTCGCGGGCCTCGACGCAGCCGACCTTGCGGCGCGGCTCGACATCCCGGAGGCGGTGATCCCGGCGGTGCGCGGCGCGCACGACCTGAACGAGGCGCGCACGCTCGCGCTGACGATCCTCGACGTGCCGTCGATCTCGCTGCCGGCCGAGCGCGAGACGCTCGAGCGCTTCCGTGAGCTTCGCGCGGGGGCGGCGAACGGTCTCGACACCGCCGGCGCGAAGTCGATCATCCGTGAGCTGAAGGCGGTCGGGGGTCATCTTCGCGCCGTGCGCCAGGCGTTGACGGGACGTGAAAGCGGGCCGGAGCTCTGGACCGTCGTCGCCGCGTTGCCACGCGAGGAGACGCTGCGGAGGATCGATGCGGCTCTTTGACACCTATACGAAGTCGCTCGCCGATCTGCCTCCGCAACCCGCGGCGGTACGCATGTACTTCTGCGGACCGACGGTCTATGCGCGGGCCCACATCGGCAACGCGCGTCCGTTCGTGCTCGGCATGTGGCTCCGTTCGTGGCTGCGCGCGAGCGGTTACGACGCGACGCTCGTCCACAACATCACGGACGTCAACGACAAGATCTACGAGGCCGCCCCGGGCGCGAGCGCCGAGCTCGCCGACCGCGCCACCGCCTGGTACCTCGAGGACACGGCCGGTTTCGGGCTCGGGATGCCCGACTACCTGCCGAAGGTCACCGAGCACATCCCCGCGATCGTCGCCTTCATCGAGAAGCTCGTCGACGGTGGGTTCGCCTACCCGGTCGGCGGCGACGTCTACTTCCGGGTCGCGAGCTTCGCCGACTACGGCCGCCTCTCGGGGCAACGGCCCGATCAGGTCGAGGAACAGGAGCCGAACCCGCGGAAGGAGGATCCACGCGACTTCGCCCTCTGGAAGGGCAACAAGCCCAGCGAGGACACGCACTGGCCGTCGCCCTGGGGCGAAGGGCGCCCCGGCTGGCACATCGAGTGCTCCGCGATGGCCGAAGAGCTGCTCGGCCCGACGTTCGAGATTCACGGCGGCGGGCTCGACCTCGTCTTTCCGCACCACGAGAACGAGGTCGCTCAGTCGCGTTCCCTCGGCCACGGCTTCGCGCAGATCTGGACGCACAACGGCCTCCTCCAGTTCACGGGTGCCAAGATGTCGAAGTCGGTCGGGAACATCGCGACGATCCACGAGGCGCTCGAGACCTGGGGGCGCGAGACGGCGCTCGTCTTCTTCCTCGGCGGCCACTGGCGCAAACCGATCGACTTCTCCGACGAGACGATGACGCAGGCTGCGACGCAGGCCGAGGGGTTCCGGGATGTGTTCCGCGGACCCTCGATGCCGGCTCCGGAGGGAGCGTGGGAGCGGTTCGCGGCCGCACTCGACGACGACTTCAACACTCCCGCCGCGCTCGCCGTGCTGCACGAGTTGCGCGACCACGACCTGCTGCACCGCGCGCTCGCCATCTTCGGGCTCGAATCGCTCGCGGCCGAGGACCTCGCCCCGCCCGGGATCGTCGAGCTCGCCGATCGGCGGCTCGCAGCGCGGGCCGCGCGGGACTTCGACGACGCCGATCGGCTCCGCGCCGAGCTCGATGCCGCGGGGTGGGAGATGCGCGATGAGGCCGGTGGCTACAAGCTCGTACGTCGGCGGTGAGCTCGGACCTCGTCTACGGCCGCCGCGCCGTCCGGGAGGCGATGCGCGGACGCCGGCAGGTGCTCGAGGTGCTCGCGACCGAGCGCGCGGCATCGGCCGAGCCCTGGCTCGCGGAGTCGAAGTTCAAGCTCAGGCCCGAGCGCGACCTGAGCGAGCTCGCCGGGACGCGCGACCATCAGGGCGTCGTCGCACGGGTCGAGCCCTATCGTTATGCGGACGCGTACGCGCTCGCCGGTGCCGAGCGCCCGATGCTTGCGGTGCTCGACCGCGTCACCGATCCCAGGAACCTCGGCGCCGTCTGCCGCAGCGCCGAGGGAGCCGGGGCAACTGGAGTGATCGTCCCTGCGCACGGCTCGGCGGTCGTCACCCCTGCCGTCTCGCACTCCTCTGCGGGCGCGATCGAGCATCTGCCGATCGCCGTCGTCACGAACCTCGCGCGTTACCTCGAGGAGGTGAAGGGGCCGCGGCTCTGGGTGTTCGGTGCCGCCGGGGAGGGAAGCACCTCGATGTGGCAGGCCGATCTCACCGGCGGGATCGCGCTCGTCTTCGGCGCCGAAGGGAAGGGGATCCGTCCACTCGTGCGGCGCAGCTGCGACATGCTCGTCTCGATCCCGCTCGCGGGCGAGATCGAGTCGCTCAACGTGAGCGTCGCCGCGGCCGTCCTCCTGTACGAGGCGGCACGCCAGCGAGGCGCCCCCGGCTGATGGCCGAGCCGTCGCTCTATCTCTTCGACGGCTACAACCTCCTCCACGCGGGGCCGCACCTGGATCGCCGCGCCCTCGTCGACACCCTGGCGAGCTTCGTTGCGACGAAGGGTGTCCGCGGGATCGTCGTCTTCGACGGCGCGGGAGACGACGAGCAGCTCGGCCCGCTCGCCGTCCGCTTCGCGCCCGATGCCGACACGATGCTCGAGCGGCTCGCTGCGGAGCACCGTTCGCGGGAGCGCGTGCTGCTCGTCACCTCGGATACGACCGTGCTCGGCACCGCGGGACGCCAGACCGCGAATCTCTCGTCGCAGACCTTCTTCCGCGACCTCGAGCCGCCGCGAACGCGCGAGCAACCCCCGGGCGGGCTCGCGAGCAAGCTCGACGACGAGACCCGCGAGCGTCTCGAACGTCTCCGCCGCGGCGAATAACCTCCCCTCGCACTGTTGCAAGCGGGTCCAGTGCAAGAAGGCCTTGTCTTTTCGGACGGTCCTTGCTAGATTCACCTCGACTTCAGGGTGAGAGTTTTGTCGGGCGGGTGAAGGCGGAGTTGGGGTAATTGCCCGTAAATCAACGCAAGTAGGGGGTTTCAGGGCGTGATCGCAAGAACGGCGACCGTAGCGAAGACGGCTCAAAAAGCTCAACGAGAGCTTGAGGATCTACAGCTCGTCCTCAAGGCCCGGAACGGCAGCAATCAGGCGCTCGACACGCTGATCCGGCGTTACACGCCGTTCGTGCGGCTGAAGGCGAGCGCCTATTTCCTGATCGGCGGGGGGAACGACGACCTGATCCAGGAGGGGCTGATCGGTCTCTACAAGGCGGTCCGCGACTTCCGGCCCGACAAGGAGACCTCGTTCCGCTCGTTCGCCGAGCTCTGCGTGACGCGCCAGATCATCACGGCGATCAAGACGGCGACCCGGTTCAAGCACTCCCCGCTCAACAGCTACGTCTCGTTCAGCCACACCCCGGCGGGACAGGATCCCGACGGCGACTGCACGCTCGGCGACGCCCTGCCTGCCTCGCACGTCCACGACCCGGCGATCAAGGTGATCTCGACCGAGGAGCTACAGAGCCTCGTCGGCTGCCTCGGCTCGACGCTCTCGCCGCTCGAGTCCGACGCCCTCCGCCTCTACCTCGAGGGCTGCTCGTACGAGCTGATGGCGGAGGAGCTCGGCTGCGACACGAAGACGATCGACAACGCGCTTCAGCGCGTCAAGCGCAAGATCCTGAACCACCAGCGCGAGCGCCAGGTTCTCTCCTAGCGGTCGAGAGCCGGCTCGTTCACGTGGCGCCGGTCGCAGAGGCGACTCGGCGATCTGCGACCGCGACCGAACCGGCGATCTCCTCGTCGAGCGAGCTGCGGGCGATGCGCTCGACCGATTCCTGCGTCGCGAACGTGGCCGGCACGTCTCCGCTCAGTCTCGAGGCCGCGAGCAGCATGGGCTCGACCTCGACGGGCGCCGGATGCGCGACCTCGAAGAGCGCACCTGCCGGACCGGAGAGCGAGCATCCTGAGATCGTGCCCGACTTCGGCGGCCACTCCATCCGTACGAGGATCCGAGCGTGCCCTGCGCCGAGCATCGATCGGTCGAGCTCGAGGGAGGAGACGGCCTCGATCGCGAGGGCAGCGTCGGCCGTGGCGCCTTCGAGCGTCGTCTGCTCGAGCCGGACCCGCTCGAACCAACCGCCCGACGCCGCGTAACACCCGAGCAGCGCATCGGGTGCGCTGCTCCGCGCGAAGGTCGAGCCCACGATGTCCAAGGTCACACCCGGGCCCCAGGCGCTCAGGTCGACGACGGCGCGCTGTCTCGCGTCTGCCTGCGAGTCGAGAACGACGACGCCGGTGAGCTCGATCCCACGTGTCGCCGTCACCCGCAGCGCGGGGCGGAGCGCCTTCACGAATGCAAGACCTTCGATCGTCACGCTTCTCGCGGCAATCCGAAGCGGCAGGTTCGAGAGCGCCGTCAGCCCCTCGCTCCGGAGGACGACGTCGATCGGCGGGGGGTCGGCGGCGTCCGGCGGCGCGAGCGAGATGTCGCCGCTCGGATGCTCGGGGTCGAGCCCGAGCACCCCGGGCCGGAAGGTTGCCGTGAACGCCTCGGCGCCGTCGGCGACCGCCTGCAGGTACTCCTCGCGGAGTGCGAGCAGGCCTTCGTCGTCGGCGACCACCGTCTCCGGCACGTCAATACGCCGGGATCGTGAGCTCGTTCGACATCACCGAGCCGTAGAGCATGAAGAACCGGTCGAGCGACAGGGTGAACTGCCCCGACTGCGACCAGGTGAGCCCGGTCGCCGGGTCGGCGCTTGCAGGATCTTTCGACTGGCTGCCGGTCGCATCCGGTGCGTTCGTGTGGTGGGGGTTCATCAGCATCACCGACGAGGCCTGCAAATCGATCGTCGGGTAGAGCGCGCGGCGGAACATCGCGGGCAGCATCGCGATCGGCGAGTCCCCACCGCCGACCTGCTTGATATCGACGGAGAGAACCGAGTAGACGTGGTCCGCGTACACGCTCCGCGTCCCGCCGCCGTGGTCCGACCCCATGTTCTGGATCACGAGCAGCAGGTCGAGCATCGCCTTCATCGGCCCCGTTCGCTCGTCGCGCCTCAACTCGGCGTCGCCCGCCGCGGTCGTGCAGGCCGACTGCATCAGGTTGAACGCCCAGGTCCGAGTCCCGGCCTGGGGAACCTGCGGCGCAGGATTCGGATCGGGAGCCGCGAGCTGCCAGACCGGGATCGAGACGTTCGCGTTCGTGACCTTCGCCTTCGCCGCCGGGGTGAGGTTCTGCCAATCCGGGTCGGCGAGCGCGATGTTGATCGCGGCCTGCAGCCGCGTGGCGTACATCTGCCGTCCCGGATCGCCCACGCCGGTCGTCGCGGTGACGATCGGGGCCGAGGTGTCGCCGGCCTCGTGGTGGGGGCCGCGACCCGCAAGTGTGAGCAGCCCGTCGAAGGCAGCCTGGTTCGAGCTCAGGAGCGTCGCCGCCGACTGCCCGGGGCCCCAGGAGGTGCCTTGCTCGTCGCCGCGGCCGCCGGCGATCACCTCGCCCCCCTGCCCGTAGAACAGCGAGAGCGTGCTGCCGGACCACCCGCCGTCGATGTTCGCCTGGCCGCTCGAGCCCGTCTTCTCGCCGTCGCCCGCGATCTGGGCGCCGTGGCCGTACTGCCCGTAGCTCTGCGAGAACCGCTCGATCGCCTTCTCGAGGAGCGGCGCCCAGCGCGCCGTCTGGAAGATGTCGCGCCGGTGGATCTCGAGGGTGCCGCCGTTCACGACCACCCACCAGTGCATCGCCTTCGGGGTATCCCCGGCGATGAGCTGAGCGCCGTGGATCTGGTGCCCGTACTCGGGATGCGCGGGGTCGCGCAGGGTGACGGAGGTGGCCCCGGGCGAGGTGCGGTCGAAGGCGAGCTCGCCCGACACGGCAACCTGCTCGGGGACGTAGCTCGGAGCCTGCTCGATCCCGAAGAACGAAGGCGGAGCCTGCTGCCGGTGGTAGAGCGTGACCGACGCGCCGCCGCGACCGTCGCCGGCCATCATCCCCGTGATCTTCCCGGGATCGCGGTTGACGATGCTGATGATCGTCGAGAGGGCGTAGCAGTCGCCGATCCCCATCTGCTGCACGTCGAGCGGCCTCGGGCCGGGATCGATCCAGAGCGAGCTGTCCGCCACCTGGTCGACCATCGGGGCCGAACGCATGCCCTGGAAGCTCGAGACCGACGTGAAGCCGGCCGCGGCCTGCTCCGAGCGCTCGAACAGATCGGCCTGCGTGGGGGCGCTCCCGACCCACGGTGCCGCCTCTGTCGCGGTCGCTTTCACGAAC
>DASZLW010000309.1:0-3234 GCA_035552175.1 Gaiellaceae bacterium
GACATAGGTGCCACCCGCTTCGTCGACGCAGCTCCCGGCGATGTACGCGCGGATCTCGTCGGACTCGCGGCGCCACCGCTCGCGATGCTTTCCCGGGATCAGCCCGCGGTCTGCTAGCTCGCCGGCGCAGGTGAGCGCGACGCAGCACATCGCCTTCGACTGGGTGTAGTGGACGATCGCGTCGCGCGCCTCCCAGATGCCCGAGTCGGGATCCCTCCAGTGCGCGACGACGTAGTCCGCGAGCTTCGCGACGAAGCGCGACGTGTCTCGGTCGAGCTTGCCGAACTCGGTGGCGTAGAGGTTGATCGCGACGAGGACGTCACCGTAGAGGTCGAGCTGCTGCTGCCTCGCGGCATCGTTTCCGGCGCGCACCGGGCGGGCGCCGCGGTAGCCGGCAAGCTCCAGCTTTCGCTCCCGGACATGCGCGCTGCCGTTGACGCGGTAGAGGTTGCGGAGCGACGCGCCGCTGAGTCGCGATGCCTGCATCAGCCACCAGAAGCACGAGTGCGCCTCGTCGTGGAAGCCGAGGTCGGCAAGCGAGTCGAGCGTGTAACACGCATCGCGCGGCCACGAGAAACGGTAATCCCAGTTCGCCTCGCCGCCGGGCGTCTCCGGAAGCGACGTCGTCGGCGCCGCCACGATCGCCCCCGAGGGCGCGTACGCGAGCAGCTTGAGCACCAGCGCGCTGCGCACGACGGCGGAACGCCAGTCGCCGTCGTAGCGCGCCTTGCCGCTCCAGTCCGTCCAGAACGTCCGCGTCCGCTCGAGCCGCTCCTCGATGCGGCCGCGGGGGGAGAGCACGAGCGGTTCCTGGTGGGCGGACGCCAGCGCGAGCAGCGCGGTATCTCCCGGCCGGCACTCGAACTCGCCCTCGACGATCCCTGGCGCGCGGCGGCTCTCGCCGGCACCCCAGGTCAGGAGTGCGAGCGCGTGATGGCCGTCGAGCGCGAACGTGCAGCCGCCGCGGTCGACGAGCCGCGCCGTCTTCGAGCCGTATCCGAACCGCGGCTCGAACCTCCATGCCATGGGCACCACGCCTGCGATCCCTTCGACCCGGCGGACGAGCTCGCGGAGCGGGGCAAGCCCGGAATCGGTCAGCGTCATCGCGTCGGTCACCTCGACGACTCCCTCCGCCGTCCGGAACCGCGTCCGCAGCACGTTGGAGCCGTCCTCGTAGGCACGCGTCGACGTGAAGGGCGCCACCGGGCACAGCTGGAACGAGCCGCCGCGGGCCGGATCGAGCAGCCGGGCGAATATCGACGCCGTGTCGACATCCGGGAGGCACAGCCAGTCGACCGACCCGTCCGAGGCGACAAGCCCACAGGTTCGACCATCTCCGATCACCGCATATTCGCGGATCGGCAGATACCCATCGACTCGCTCTGCCACGTCGGGGTGGTTGCCAGATCGGCATACCCGGAAACATCTGGCCCGGTCCGAACCCCGCTCTTTCCGGCAAGCCGCGGCGCCTCAGGTGAGCTCGGCGAGATCCGATCCCCTCGAGCCGACGAGCCGGTGTTGCGGCGAGCGCTTGAGACCGGGCTGTGTCCCTCGGGACGTTTCCGGGTGCCTCGACCGGTCAAGAACCGCTCCCGAACGAGCGAAAGGAGACAGGAGATGTCAGAACGGTTGAAGGGAAAGCGGATCGCGATCGTGGCGACAGACATGGTCGAGCGCGCGGAGCTCGTCGAGCCGAGGCAGGCGCTCGAGGACGCGGGCGCAAGCACCGACCTGATCTCGCTCGAGGCCGGCTCGATCCAGACGGTGAACCACGACGACAAGGCGGACATGCAGAAGGTCGACGTCGCGATCGGCGCTGCGGACGCAAGCTCGTATGACGCACTCATGATCCCGGGTGGAGTCGCGAACCCGGACCGGCTTCGCGCCGACGAGCGAGTCATCGGCTTCGTCCGGGAGTTCTACTCGTCGGGCAAGCCCATTGCCGCGATCTGCCATGGGCCGTGGGTCCTCGTCGAGGCGGATCTCGTCCGGGATCACACCATGACCTCATGGCCGTCGCTCCAGACCGACGTCCGAAACGCGGGCGGGAACTGGGTCGACCGCGAGGTCGTCGTGGACGACGGGCTCGTGACGAGCCGCAAGCCGGACGACATTCCGGCCTTCAACGAGCGGATGATCGAGGAGTTCGCCGAGGGCGTCCGCGAACGCCGGGAGCAGGCGGCGGCCGTTCGCTGAGCGAACGGCCCTCGCTCACTGGCGGTCGCGGACGGCAGGCATCCGCGACCGCATCACCGGCATCGCGTACCACGTGAGTGCGACGGTCGCCGCGACGGCGCAGCCGGCGACGATCCCGGCCACGATGCCGAAGAGGACATCCCCGACGAGGAAGACCGCGACGACGATCCCCGCGGCGAGACACGCCGAACCTGCAAGAAAGAACCGGTGGGCAACCTGGATCACGTCGCCTTTGCCGCCTCGCCCCCACCTGAGCCGGTGGTAGACCGACGGAGCCATCAGCAACGCGGTCCCGACGGCGGTGAGGAGCAGGCACACGAAGAGGGCGGCGCGCTCGGTCCGGTCGACCCGACCGAAGCGGGTGGCAAACGGGACCGTGAGCAGGAACCCGAAGAGGATCTGCGATCCCGGAAGCGCGACGCGCAACTCGGTCAGCAGCTCGATCAGCTGCCGGTCGGTTCGCTCCTTCTCGGTCTCTTCCCGGTCCACCCATGAGAGCTACCCGTGTGCCACCCGCGAAAAACGATTGCACCACGGCCCGCGTTACCCGGTCAGCGCTCCTCTTGCCCGGCGAGCCGGCGTGCCAGCGATTCCTTCTGGGGGCGGACTGTGTACCGCGGATCGCGGGCTGAATCGGTGCCGGCCTTGAAAACGGTGAAGCGGCGCCCGATCTCCCCGCCGAGCACGAGCAGGCTTCCGAGCGTCCCTGCGGAACGACTTCGCCGTCCGCGCGCACCGAGGAGCACGGCGCCCGAGAGCGCGGCCGCGGTCGAAAGTCGGCCGATTCGACCGGTCGTACCCTGGTGGTAAGGCTCGCCGACGAACCCGAGCCGCCGTTCCATGAGGGCGGCGACGCCCTCTCCGGCCACGGCTGCGCCGATCGCGAGCCGCCGTGCCGGTCCAGCGTGCGTCCGGGGCGTCACGAGCGTGGCGGCCGCCCCCGCCGAGGCGGCTGCGCCGAAGGCGAACAGGAACGGCAGCTCCCGCCGCGCCTCGTGCCATACGGGGACCGCCGTGTCCGAGACGAGGGTGGCGGTG
>DASZLW010000310.1:0-6018 GCA_035552175.1 Gaiellaceae bacterium
AGGCCGACCACCTCCCCTTCGTGGATCGTCATCGACACGTCTCGAAGCGCCCAGAGCGTGTCGCCCGCCGTCTTCGGAGGCCTGCGAACAGGGCGAAGGGCGGTGTTCACGAGGCTCTCCCGGAGGGTGCTGTAACCCCGCTGCGCCATTCCGAGCCTGAAGCTCTTCCCGACTCCGTTCGCCTGGATCGACAGCCCGTTCAAGACTGTCACACGATGTCCGCGAACTCTCGCTCGGCATGGCCGAAGTACGCGAGCCCGAGCGCGAGGAGGACGAGGGACGAGACGGTCGAGGCGGCGATCATCGACCAGGGGCTCGGACCGGAGCCGAGGACCGCCCAGCGGAAACCCTCCACGACTCCCGCCATCGGATTGATCGCGAGCAACGTCCGCCAAGGCTCGTGGATCAGGCTCGCAGGATAGGCGATCGGCGTGGCAAAGAGCCAGAGCTGGACCGCGAATGGGAGCGCGTAGCGAACGTCGCGATACCTGACGTTCACCGCGGAGAGCGCGCTGGTGATGCCCAGGCTGGCGGCGACCATGATCGCGACCAGCACCGGGATCAGAAGGAGCGACGGTGAAGGCGCGACTCCGTCGCCGAAGACGCAGACGAGGAGGAGCACGAGTGCGATCCCGAGGTCGAGAAGACCGGCTACGAGGATGCCGAACGGGATGAAGATCCGCGGGAAGTAGATCTTGGAGACGAGCGACGCGCTCCTGACGACGCTGTCGGAGCCGAGGGAGAGCGCGCTCGAGAAGAAGGTCCAGGGGACGAGACCGGTGAGGCTGAACAACCAGTACGGCACGCCATCCGACGAGATGTGGGCGACCCGGCCGAAGAAGATCGAGAACACGATCATCGTCGCCACCGGCTGGAGAAGGGCCCAGCTTGCTCCGAGGGCGGTCTGGCGGTAGCGCACCTTGATGTCGCGAGCGGCGATCTGGACGGCCACCTCTCGATAGCGCCACAGCTCCTCCGGAACGAAGAAGCGACGGAAGCCGTGGGCGGGCTCGAGCCTTACGGTTCGCGTCCGCCGAACGTCGTCACGGTCGTGATGGGGATGAGTTTCCATGGGATGCCCGCGAGGGATATGTCGGCAGTTGCCCCGCGAGGCTCAAACGTCGCCTCATCGAGCCCGTCGTGACTGCGCGGCGGCGGCTCCGAGCCGCAGTTCGGACAGCTTACGTCGCGGTCCGGGCCCCGAAGTCGGCGGTGACCACCATGACGTCGTGGCCGCCGAACACGCCCGGGGCCCCGTCCCTGCGTATGACCGCGATCCCGATCTGGCGCCAGCCGGGGGAGAGGACGTTGGCGCGATGCTTGGGGCTCCTCATCCAGGCGGCGACGGCGGCGCTTGCATCCATTCCCGGCGACGACCAGAGGAGGTTCTCGCCGACGTCCCATGAATAGCCCGGGACGAGCGGGTAGTACGCCGCGATCCGTCGCCAGAAGCTCATGCCGTCGGCCGAGTTGTGTCCGAAGTAGCCGTCCCCGAGCATCTCGTCTGAATGCGCCGCGGCAGCGGTCGAGAGCTCACCGCTGATCTGAAGCGGCAGGAGGCCGTCCGCGGCTCTCACGGCGTTGATCGCGGCGAGCAGGTCGCGCCGGATCGAGGCCCGCGCGCTCGACGCATCCGAAAGGGATCCGGTGCTCGCGCCCGAAGCATCCGTAACCGTCCCGGTCGGGACGAGAAACAGGATGACGACGAGCACGGCGGCGCCGCAAGCGCTCCGTGCTGTCCGCCTTACCCTCAAACGGGCGTGATTCTGTCACGCCCGGCTCTTGCGCGCAAACCAGGCGGACCTCACCGCAGCCCGAACCTCGGCCTCGGCCGGCAACAAACCGTGCGGGCTTTTCGGGATCTAGACGAGTCGCGCGATGAGATCGTGCTCCGGTCGCGCCGGTCGCGCCGGGCTTCTGTTCAAGGTCGCCGGTGGACGACGAGCACCGACACGCTCGAGTGCGCGAGGACGGCGGAGGTGACGCTTCCGAGCAGGTGCCCGATGATGCCCTGGCGCCGGTGGGAGCCGAGCACGACGAGCGTCGCCTGACGCTGCTCCGCGATCTCCGCGATGCCTTTCCACGTGGGTGCAGCTTCGATCGTGAGGCTCTCCGCTCGAAACCCGAGCTTCTCGGCCAGCGCCGCTCCCTCGGCGGCGGTCTCCTCGGCGGCCTGATGCACGTCGGCCGCGTTGAGCGCATCGACATGCCGCTCGCCTGCCGGCACGAATCCGACGTCGGCCGGTTGCCAGACGCAGAGGACGATGGCCTTGCGCCCGGGCGCCAGCTCGCGGGCGGCCTGCTCGATCGCGAGCTTCGCGAGCTCGGAGCCGTCGTAGGCGAAGAGCACCGGGTCGGTGGAGGCGAGATCTGGCCGCAGGGAGGCCATTTCTAGTCGGCGCTCTCGGTCGCCGGGATCCCTGCTGCGGATTTGCCTCCACGGAGGCGTGCCAGCAGCGGCGGCGAGTACCAGGCCGCCTCCTTCCCTGCGAGGAAGGTCGCCAGATCGGGCGTCTGGGGACGTGCGCCGCCGAGCAGGTAGAGAACCACGCCGACGACCGCACCGGCGATCGCAAGCCCGAGGCCGACCCAGAGCGCGTCGCTCGTCCCGACGTCGACGTTGCTCCCCACCGTCCCGGCGAAGTAGATGAAGATCGGCGCAACCATGAATGCGGCGACGGCGCGGAACAGCTCGACGATCGCGAACACCCGCTGCAGGTTGGCCGATGTCAGCGAGAATCCGGCGACGAAGAGCGCGGGCGCGACGGTCGCGCCGAGCCCGATCCCGGTCAGTCCCGATCCGACGAGCGTCAGCGCCTGGCTGGACGGCACCTCGACCGCGAAGACGGTGATCCCGGCTGCGAGGACGAGCATGCCGACCAGCGGCAGGTTATTCATCGCACGCCTCGTGATGACGATGCCGAGCAGGACGGACGTGATCACCGCACCCGCCGCCTCGGGCAGGTAGAGCTCGCCGATGTGGAGCGGGCTGTACCGGTTCGCGAGCGCCGCGGCCGTGAGGGCCGTCGCCGATACCGATGCGGCCGCCGCGAAGAGCGCAACCGCGATTCCGGCGACGGGCATCGTGCTGGTCAGCATCGTGCGGATCGTCAGGAGCGGGCGCTTCGCCCGGTACTGGTAGACGACGAGGACGATGATCGCCGCGAGTCCGCCGAAGAGCGGCGCGACCACGATCGCGCTCAGGAAGTGGTGGCTCGTGAGCTGGGATGTGCCGAAGAACGCAGCCACGCACCCGACGAGGGCGAGCCCGATCGCCGGCAGATCGCGCGGCGAGTCGGGATTCGCCGGCGGCGCGTCCTCGAACGTGAGCACTGCAAGCACCAGCGCGACGACCGAGACTCCCGTGACGATCCAGAAGAGCGGTCGCCATCCATCGGCCTGCGCCTGCAGGCCGCCGATGAACGGGCCGAGCGCGACGGCGCCGAAGATGCACATGTTCATGATCACGGCGGTGTCGCGCAGCTTGTGCGGCGGGTAGCCGATCGCGAGAGGCGGCACAGCCGAGATCAGGAGGAGGCTGGTGCAGAGGCCCTGGATCACGCGGCCCGTGATGAACATCGCCGGATCCTGGGCGGCGGCCGCGAGGATCGATCCGAGCACGAGCAGCACGGCGTAGCCGAGCAGCATCCTGCGTTGCGGGAGGTGCTGGGCGAACTGGACGGCCAGCACGGTCCCGACGGCGTAGGCGGCGTTCGCGAGCCCGGCGCCGAGGCTGGACGTCTGCTCGCTCATGTGCAGCTGCGTATTGATGATCCCCGTCAGGGGCTCGAGCGCCGCAGAGAGTGCGAGATACGGGATCAACGCGCACATCACCATCGCCGCGACGGCGAAGTACCGGCCGGCGAGAGGCCCCTGACGCATCAGCGAACACCCGCGAGGCGGAAGGTCGAGCCGCGCTCAGAGCGCGCGAGCCCGTTGATCCGGACAGACCTCTCCATAGTCCAGCTTTATAGCAGGAGTGAGTTTCTCGCCATTGCGGGAACGTCGTCGGCAGGCACGCGCGCAGGCGAGCCGGGTGTAACGGATACAACTGTCCGCTTGTACACTTCGTCAAGCCGATGCCCGCTCTGTCTCCAGGCGACGTCTCGACCACCGACGAGCTGCGCGAGGATGCGAGGCGTAATCGCGAGGCGATCCTCGATGCCGCACGCGAGCTCTTCGCCGAGTCCTCGGACGTCGCGATGTGCGAGGTGGCGCGCCGCGCGGGGGTCGGTCAGGCAACCCTCTATCGCAACTTCTCGAACCGGAGCACGCTCGCGGCAGAGATCCTCGGCGATCACGTCGCACGGATCGCGCGGCTCGCAGCCGAGCACGAGGGCGACCCCGACGCGTTCTTCGTCCTCCTGCGGGCGCTCGTGGAGACGGTGGTGCGAACCCACGCCCTGAGTGAGCTCGCCCGCGAGGACGCGTGCGTCGGCTCCCGGCTCGAGCAGGAACGGCAGAGGGTCGTCGAGCTCCTGAAACAACCTCTCCGAGACGCGAAGGCCGCCGGCGCGCTGCGGCGTGACGCCTCGCTCGACGACGTGTTCCTCGTCGTGCTGATGGCCAGAGGCGCCATGGAGATCGCGCCGGCCGCCACGGCGCGCGCCGCCGCAGCCAGCCGCGTGCTCACGCTTGCGCTCGACGGCCTCGTCCCGCCCGGCGCGCGGAGCTGATCTTCCCGCTCCGCTTGCGCCGATCAACGCCCTCGCGTCCGACCGGTCGAGCCGGGAAGGCAGACGACGGCTCAGCTGCCTATGTCGATCGTCAGGCGACCGCCGCCTCCTCGCGCTCCATCACGTCGATCTGAAGCGACGGATCTGCCGCGCGCACCTCGGTGGTCGGAGCGTCGAGCTCGGCACGGACGATGTTCGCCCCCTGAGCGAGCGCCGCCGCCTTGTAGAGCGCGATCGGCCGCGGGACGCCCTGGCGGCCGAAGCCGCAGTCCGACGAGAGCACGAGCTTGTCGGCATCGATGTAGTCGAGCGCGGTGCGGATGTCGGCTGCGATGTCCTCGGGAGTCTCGACCTGCAGACGTCTGTGGCTGATCATCCCGACCGCCACCTTCTTCGGGAGGTTGCCCTTGTAGGGCGCGAAGGCCGGCAGCAGGCTGTGATTGCTCTCCTTCGACTCGATCGTCCACACATCCGCCTTCAGCCGGTTCAGGTAGATGTCGACCGACGGCTCGTACGAGATTTGCGGATCGAAGCAGTGCTGTGCCCCCGGGTTGCCCCAGCAGGTGTGCACCCAGAGCTCGACGTCGTCGAGACCCTCGACCGTGTGGTTGAACAGGTCGACGAGGAAGTCCAGGTACTCCGGCGCGGCGCCGTAGGCCGCCGCGCTGTGAATCGCCGGCTCCTCGATCTGGATCACCTTGCACCCGGCGGCGGCGAGCTCGCGCAGCTCCCCGTTCAGGATCGTGGCGATGTCCCACATCAGATCCTGCTTGTCCTGGGCGTAGGCGTCCGTCTTCACCGTGAGCACGGTTGCGGCGAGGTCGGCGGCGATCGTGCCGAACTTCACCGGCCGCTCGGTGCGCGCCTGCGCGATGCGCCAGATCTTCGCGAACTCGAGCGGCGTGCTCGGGGCGATCTTGTCATCGACGGTGTGGTACTTCCAGCCGCCGACGATCTCGTTCAGCCATGACCCGACCGGGTAGCGCCAGCCGAACGTCGACTCGGTGTCGTGCTTCGACATCCCCGAGAACCGCTCCGAGGGGTACGAGAACCAGGAGCGGCCGCCGATGTCGGCGTCGAGGTGGTAGTCGCCGTTCGTGAGGATGTCGAGCCCGGCGAGCTCCTGATCGTTCAGCACCGTCCCGACCGCATCGACGAACTGCTCGCGGAAGGCGACGTCGGCCATCGCCGTCGAGAACGGGCGCTCGCACAGATTTCCCGTGAACCAGGTCGGGCGCGGCCAGGAGCCGGTGACGGTCGTAGGGAGGAGCCGGTCCTTGGTTGCGATGAGCACGTGCGCTCTCCTCCTTCTCGAAGATTGCAGAAGCAGCCATTATGCGCT
>DASZLW010000311.1:0-5291 GCA_035552175.1 Gaiellaceae bacterium
CCTGTTGACGCCGAGGAACGTCGAGGTAAGCGCCGAGCAACGCGCCCAGCTCCTCGAGCGCGGCGGGTTCTACAACCAGGCGTAGACGCCTTCGGGATTCCTGCGGTCGATCGAGCGCGCCGGGATCACGGGTTGCGGGCGGCCTCGTTGCAGTTCCGGCGCACTTCCGGCACAGACATGTGACAGGTTCGGGGTTAGCCTTCCAGAAGGGGCTCTTGCTCCCCCATTCCGGGGGTGCGTGCGGGGCATGGCCGGCGCGCGGTCCGGCGTCGCGCCTCATCGGATGCCTCTCGCGCTGTTGGAGGCGCCCGATGCCCGGTGCCGCTACCGCCCGCCGATCGATCCGAGGGCGTATCCGCCCTCGAGCATCGCAGGGGCACGTGCCGTCAAACGCTCCCAGCTCGGTACGTCCCAGCCCAGCGAGTCTGCAAGACGAACGATCATGCTGAAGAGCGCACACACGGTGGCCGCCTCCCGCAGGGCATCGTCCGAGACGCCGGCTGCCCGCGCCGCCTCCGTGTCGGCCGGCTCGAGCTCCTCCGGCCGGAGCGTCAGCTTCTCGAGAAAGACGAGCGTCGCCGCGAGGTGCGGCGGGAGCGGCGCGCTTCGCCAGTCGGTTTCGACCGCTTGCCATACCTCCTCACCCAACGCGTACGACGCGACCGCGCCGTGTGAGCCCGTTCAGAACGGGCACTGATTTAAGAGCGCCGTGAACGCCGCGAACAGCTCGCGTTCGCCGGTGCTCCACTCCGAGGTGCCTCGCATCGCCCGGTCGAGCGCCTCCGAAAAGGGTCGCCCGAAGAGCTCCGGCCGGTACAGGAGGGTCTTGACCACCCCGAGCGGCTCGTTGCCGCTGCGATCACGGATCATCTCCAGGACAGCCGCATCCGCCGGGGCGTGCCCGCTGTCGACGACGGAGAGCCTCACGCGATCACCGCGAGCGCCGCGTCCAGCCGCCGCAACCCCTCACCAATAGCGACCGTGACCGTGGCCTCGAAGATCTCGTCCTCGCCGGCGCCGGCTCGTTTCAGTGCCTCGACATCGGAGTCGGTGACGGCATACGCGCCCGTTCGGACCTTCGTGAGGTACGGATCGAAGAGCACCTCGGGTTCCGGCGCCGCCGACGCGAGTGCCCGCAGCTCGTCGATCGGGTCAGCCACGGATCGCACCCTATACCTCCGCGTGATGGAGCGTCGCGCGTGAAAGAAACCGCTGCGGATCCCGGGTGCCGCCAGCTCGCAAAGCTGACGCTCGGGCCGAGGAGTCATGCCGTCGGAGGTTCGCCGGACCAGTAGCCGACGCCGCTCGTTCGGTGGACGATCAGATTGTCCGCCTCGTTTCCCGTCCAGATTGCGACCTTGTCGCTGTCCGGGTAGATCGTCGCAGCGGGACGCTGAATCGTGGAGTACATGAGCACGCGCACGACCTCGCCGGTGTCGTTTCTCACAGCATGGGCGCCGGCCGGCCCCGGGGGGAAGCACACGACATCCCACGGGACGAGCTCGTCGTCTCCGTCCGGATGGCGAAGAGTGGGTCGCCCCTGGAGGACGACGAGCCATTCCTCCTCGCCGTACTCGTAGTGGTACGGACAGATCGACTGCCCGGGCGGGAGCTCGTAGACGCTCGTACCGATCTGGGCGGCTCCGAGAAGACCGCCGATGCGGAAGCAGGCGCCCCGGAAGCCGTCCGGTTTGCCCTCGTCGTAGACGAACTCTGGCTCTTCGATATTGATCCGGCGCACGAGAGCGACCTTACCGGAGGCGATTCCGGCTGCAGGCTTCGGGCAGCTTTAATCCTTCGTGCAGACGCTGGTCGATCGAGAAAGGACATCAATGGCAACCCCTCGCAAGACAGGAAAGTTCCTGGGAGTCCCGTACGACTGGCGGCGGCCGACGGCTGCGCGGGTGAAGAGCCGCTGGTGGAACCGGAACGATCCGCGTCTCTTCACACCGAGATCGTTCGGCTGGGGCTATGACCTCAACCTCGCGCGGCTGCTCGGCCGCAAGCCCAGGCGGTAGCGCGCGCTAGGTCGGGTCGACGAGGATGCCGCCCCACGACTCCGGAGCGACGTCGTCGAGCGTCTCGGAGAACGTCCACTGGTGTCCTTCGAGATCGACCGCGCTGTACTGGCGCTCCCCGTACTCGAAATCGGTCGGCTCCATCAGGATGCGGGCGCCGTATGCCCGCGCCCGCTCGCAATGCGCCTTCGCGTCGGCGACCCTCACCATCACCGAGTGCGTGGCCTCCCCGGCGCGAGGAGGGCGTCGGTCGGCCCGGACGTCGCCGACGATCACCGCCCCTTCGCCGAACGTGAGCTGCGAGCGGTGATCCTCCCCGATCTGCACGCGCTCGACGAACCCGAAGGCCGCTGTGAGCCACGCGACCGCCCCGCGCACGTCCGCGTAGATCAGCACCGGGATCACGGCGGCAGAGGGAATCGAGCGGTTCGGGCGAAGTCCGGGCACGCTCCGGGATTGTAGGACTCTCACTCGCCGGCCCGAAAGCGCGACAGATGGTCTTCGACGCAGTGGGACAGATCCAGCAGTTCGTCAGCGTGTTCATCAGCGTGTACATCCTGGTGCTGGTCCTCCTGATCCTCTCGTCGTGGATCCCGCGCATCCCATACGAGCTGAACCCGGTCCTGCGTTTCTTGCACGACGTGTGCGATCCCTACCTGAACCTCTTCCGGAGATTCATCCCGCCGTTCGGGCCGCTGGATGTCTCTCCGATGGTCGCCATCGTCGTCCTGGTCGTGCTGCGCCAGGAGATTCCCGCGTTGTTGGGCCGGCTCCACTAGGCGGAAGGAGAGGCATGTCGTACACACCGGTTGAGTTGAGACACGTGCGAGTCGGACGAAGCCTGTTCGGCTACAACCGCGCGATGGTGGAGCAGGTGATCGAGGAGGTCGCCCAGAGCTTCGAGGCCACCTGGCGCGAACGAGGAGAGCTCGCCGAGCGCGTCGAGTCGCTCGAGAAGCAACTCGAGGAACTGCGCCGGCGTGAAGGCCTGCTGACGCAGACGCTCGTCGCCGCCGAGCAGGCGGCAAGCGACGTCCGCGAGCGGGCACGCCGCGAAGCAGAGACGATCGTGTCGGAGGCGCACCACGAGGCACGCTCCGTCGCTCGCGCCGCCGAGGCCGACCGGGAGCGCCTGACCACCGAGTCGCGGCGAATCGAGGGCATGCTCCGCGCCGCGCTCGGGCTGATCGAGGAGCGGACACACGCCGTGACCTCGCCGCCCCTCGCGAGACCTACGACGCTCGGCGGCGAGACGACGTCTGGTGAGAGCCCGGCGACCACCTGGTCTCGTGAGGACACCCGGGAGTTCGAGCCGATCGGCACCGGCCCGGCCGGCGAGACGCCCGCCGAGAACGAACAGCCGCGTTTCGACCGGCAGCCGATGCTTGCGGAGGGAGCGTCCGAGCACGACGTCGCCGCTCGGCCGTTGCCTGTTTCCGATCCGGTACCGCTCGCGAGTCCGATGCCCGCTACTGACGCGGGGCACGGTTGGCCCGAGGCGGAAGAGAAGGCGCCACCGGCCGAGCCGCCGGCGCCCGAGAGCTTCGGCCCGGCGACCGTCCAACTACCGCCCGTCCGCGCCCTCCACGACGTGCCGCAGCCGGAGGAGGCGCAGCCCGACCTCGCACAGGCCGCGGAGGAAGCGGCGGTGGACGAGGACGAGCAAAAAGAACCCTTCGAGCGGCTCGATCCGCTCGATCAGCCCGAGCCGTGGACCGCAGCGGGGGCCTCGGTGCGAGGGCTTCCCGGCGCCGAATCCCGCAATTTCGACTGGGGGGAGTAGCCGAGTCCCTCCGCCCTCGCACTACAATGACGCCGTGAGCGCGTCGACCAGGCTCGGGTTGCGTGTGGTGCCCGGTGCGGTTCGGTCCGGCATCGTGGGCCGCCACGGCGCGGGCTGGAAGATCCGTGTCGCCGCCCCTCCCGAGGGCGGTCGCGCGAACGACGCAGTCATCCGGCTACTGGCGAAGACGCTCGATGCCGGTCGGAGCGACGTCGAGATCGTTGCCGGACGCAGCGGTCGCGACAAGATCGTCGAGGTCGCCGGGATCGCTCCTGACGAGCTCGAGCGTCGCCTGGACCTCACGGCGGCGGCCGGATGACGCCGGCCGAGGTCGCCGAGTTCCGGACAGCACTCGAGGAGGAGCGCGCCCGCCTCGAGATGTCGCTCGCGACGCTGCACGAGGACGGCCAGCGAACGATGGAAGACGAGGTCGGGCTGCCGGGCGGAGTCGGCGCCGACACGGCTTCGGCGACGTTCGAGCGTGAGCTCGGCGTGGGCCTCGAAGAAGGCGCGCAGCAGACGTTGAGCCAGATCGTGCGCGCGCTCGGGCGGCTCGACGACGGCACCTACGGCACCTGCGAGCGGTGCGGAAACGCGATCGCCCACGAACGGCTCCTCGCACGGCCGGCGGCGACCCTCTGCATCGAGGACCAGAGACGAGCGGATCGTGGCTGAGCGCGCACCCGAGCCGGCGCGCGAGCCGGCGCAGCGTCCGGGACACGCGGACATCCGCGTCGGATCCTCGACGAACGCCCTCGCGCCGGTCTCCGTGGCCAAACGCTCGCTCGCAGCCGGTCCGTGGCAGTGGGGCGGCCTCGCAGCGGTCGTCGCCGCCGCGGTCGCGGGCGACCAACTGACGAAGCACGTCGTCACGAGCCGGCTCTCGCTCGACCAGTCCTCGCACATCCTCGGGCCGCTCGAGATCCACCGCGTGGAGAACTCCGGCATCGCCTTCGGGTTCTTCACGTCGGCCACGAGCGCCGTGATCGCGCTGACGGCGGTGGCGGTCATCTGGATGCTCGTGTACTTCGCACGCTCCGGCGCCCGGCACCCGGTGCTCCCGGCGGGGCTCGGGCTGCTGATCGGAGGCAGCGTGTCGAACCTCGTCGACCGCGTTCGCCTCGGTCACGTCACCGACTTCATCGACTTCCGCTGGTGGCCCGCGTTCAACCTGGCGGACAGCTTCATCGTGATCGGCGTCGCGATCCTGCTCGCCGCGTTGCTCGGCGGCGACCGGCGACCGAAGCAGGTTCAGCGCCGGCTCGATATCGCCGCGCGGTAAGCGACCCGGCACACGAGGCGAGCGACCCGGCATGCGAGATGAGTGGCCCCGGCACACGAGGCGATCGACCGGGCAGACGATCCGCGGAGACTCGTCCAGGCCGTCGGACCGCGCCGAACAAGAGTGCTTCCTTGTTCCCCCACCCAGGGTGGGGACGCATTCCCTCCGCCCTCGAGACCAATCGTATCGGCGCCCGGAGCCCAAAGTG
>DASZLW010000312.1:0-1586 GCA_035552175.1 Gaiellaceae bacterium
GCGCTCGTCGACCGCATCCGGTCGATGACGAAGGAGGTCGAGGTCGGCGACACGTTCGCCGGCAAGGTCGTCAAGACGACGACCTTCGGCGCCTTCGTCGAGCTCTCCAAGGGCACCGACGGCCTGCTCCACATCTCCAACGTGGCACCCGGTCAGCGCATCGCGACGGTCGAGGAGGTCCTCAACAAGGGCGATGACATCAACGTCCGCGTGGTCGAGGTCGACCGCGAGCGCGGCCGCATCGGCCTGCGCCTCGCCAACGACCCCGACGTCGAGGGCAAGAGCGCCGAGGAGCTCGCCACCGTCGGTAGCGGCGACGGCGGACCGCCGCGCCGTGACCGCGGCGGCGACCGTGGCGACCGCGGCGGTGACCGGGGCGGCCGTGGCGGCCGTGGTGGAGGCGACCGTGGCGGGCGCGACGGCGATCGCGGTCGCTTCCGGGACCGCGACCCCGAGCGGCGCAGCTAGCCGACCGGCGGACGCGCCTGACCGTGGTCGAGGAGCACCAGCTCACCACATTGGATTCCGGCGTACGGATCGTGACGGAGGAAATGCCCTCCGTCCGGTCCGTCTCGCTCGGGTTCTGGATCGGGACCGGCTCGAGGGCTGAGAGTGACGAGCAGGCGGGGCTCTCGCACCTGCTCGAGCACCTGCTCTTCAAGGGCTCGGAGAAGTACGCCTCGCTCGAGATCGACCAGATCTTCGACGGCATGGGCGCCGAGCTCAACGCGGGCACGGGCAAGGAGACGACGTCGGTCTACGCGCGCGTGATCGACGCTCATCTCGAACGGGCCTTCGACGTGATGGCGGACATCGTCTTCCGGCCCCTGCTCAACGACGTCGACTCCGAGCGCGCCGTCATCCTCGAGGAGATCGCCATGTACGAGGACGATCCCCAGGAGAAGGTCTTCGACGTCCTCGGCGAGGCGGTGTTCGGGTCAGGTCCCCTCGGCCGCGCCATCATCGGCCGGGCCGAGGTGATCGCGAGAGCGCCGCTGGAGCAGATCGCCGCCTTCCACCGCGAGCGCTACGCCCCCACCAACATCGTCATCGCCGCTGCCGGCGCCGCGACCCACGAGCAGCTCGTCGAGCTGGCACGGAGCCGCATGCCGGACGCCTGGAGCGAAGGCGTGTCGGGCTGGCTCCCGGCCCCGGGGGACACCCCGCGGCGCACCCGCTTCGAGGAGAAGGACACCGAGCAGTATCACCTCTGTCTCGGTGGCGTGGGCATCTCGCGCCACGACGAGCGCCGTTTCGCCCTGCGGGTGCTCGACACCATCTTCGGCGGCACCTCATCCTCGCGCCTGTTCCAGGAGATCCGCGAGCGACGTGGGCTCGCGTACAGCGTGTACTCGTTCAGCAGCCACTACCAGGACACCGGCCAGGTCGGGCTCTACCTCGGGACCCGCGGCGAGAACCTCGCCGAGGCCGCCGGCGTCATCGGGACCGAGCTCGCGCGCCTGCAGGAGGACCCGGCCACGCCCGAGGAGCTCACCCGAGCCAAGGAGAACCTCAAGGGCCGCGTGCTCCTCGCCCTCGAGTCGACCGGCGCCCGCATGAACCGGCTCGGCGCCGAGGTCCTCGGC
>DASZLW010000313.1:0-8069 GCA_035552175.1 Gaiellaceae bacterium
GCCGGAGAAGGCGAACAGGTCGAGAACCTGATCCGAGATCAGGCGCGCCGCGCCGTCGCCGTCGCCTGCCTCGACGCGCGCGCCGAGCGCAGCGAGGAACGCAGGGTCGAGCTCGAGCGTCGGATCGAGCGCGGCGACGACAGCCAGGTACATCGCGACCTGCCGCCGCGCATGCGCTCTCGCGCGCTCCCCGTCCTCGTCCACCACGGTGACAGCGCCGACCACGATGCCTACCTCGGCGGCTCCGAGCCGCGTCCGCGCAAGGCGCACGAGCGCCGGGTTCGCAGTCCCGCCGAGCTTGAGCTCGCCGGCCCGCGCCGCGGCGAATGCGGTGAGCCGTGGGGACCAGCTCCCGACGAGAAGAGGAACGCCCGGGCGCTGCGGGGCGTAGGCGAGGCCGCGGTCGGGCGCGAGGCTGAATACCTCCCCCTGGAACCCGGACCGGTCGCCGGCGAGGAGTCGGGAGACGATCTCCCAGGCCTCGGCGATCGTCTCCACCGGCCGCCGCGGCTCGAGCCCGAGATCGCCCAGCCACGCGCCCGCCGCGAGACCGAGAAAGGCCCGACCGCCCGAGGCAAGGTCGAGCGCGGCCACCTGCCCGGCGATCTCGACGGGATGAACCGTGAAGGGGTTCAGGCACGACGGGCCGACCCGTACCCGCTCCGTCGCCGCCGCGATCTCGAGCAGAGCCGGCAGCGCCGGTTGATACCAGAGGTCGTTGAACGTCGTGACGACGTCGAAACCGCCGAGCTCGGCGATCCGGGCGAGCACGGCGTAGTCACCAGGCCGTTTGTCGGTCTGGAGCCCGAGCCCGAGCTCCCGGCGGCTCACGTCAGTTCCGACGTCGCCATCGTGCGGCGGCCGATCCGCTCGATCCGCATGATCAGCCGCTCCTCGGGATCGGGGCAGCAGACGAGCGAGTCCTGCTCGAGCCAGTCGTCGGCGGGCAGGTCGCGCTGCTTTGCGGGGAGGAGCGGCAGAACGGCCTGCAACGCGTAGAGGCAGAAGTGGCGTCCGGGAGGGATCCGGAGCTTGCTCGATTCCGTCAGCTCGAAGTAGTCCCCGACCGCGAGCCCGCAGACGGACCGGCCTTCGATCCGCTCGACGACGACCCGCAGGTCGTACAGCTCCGTCAGGGCCTCGCTCAACTGTCGACCTTTTCTCCGTCGACCTTCCCCCCGGCGAGCTTCTCGCCGGCCGCAGCGTTCCTGCGGACGACCTCGAGCGTCTGCTCGAGCGCGTCGGTCGGGGTGAACTCGAGTGCCTCGCAGTCGGACTCGAACGTGATCCGATGGCCGGGCGCGACGTGGTACGCCTGACCGCCCTCGATCGTCTCCTCGCGGTCGCCGTAGTCGACGGTCATCCGGCCCGAGAAGAGGTAACCCCAGTGCGGCGCCTGGCAGCGATCGTCCGGAAGGCCCTTGATCATGCTCGACGCGTCCTGCCCGGCGTGGGCCTTCTCGAACGCGACGGTCATCCCACCCCAGTCGGCAAGCCGGCTCGAGTACCCGGGAACGATCTCCTCGAGCGGCAGTTGATCCTCTGAAGCACTCGGCACGGTGCGATCTCCTCTCTGGTGAGGCCCGCGCCGGAACGATCGACCGAAGCGAGGCCGGTCGGCCCGTGGGCCGGAACCGCGCGATCCTAGACGATCTGCGCCCCGGGACCGCAGGCGCCTGATCGAGCCGGGAGACCGATCGCGCCGGTGCCGACGACGGCGAACTCGTTCGCACCCCCGGTCGGCGGCGAGGGTTCGGAGCTAGCATCGGCGGATGCCTCTGCCCTCCGTGCACTCGCTCCCGGCGGGCGCCGGCGGCAATCGGTGACTGCGGCGCCCGTCCTTCGCCCCGAGCCGGTCGCGGGCGCCCGCCGGCGCCGTCCGTCCGGCAGCTTCCTGCGGTTCGTCGTCCGCCGCGTGACGGCGCTCGTCCTGCTCCTCGTCGGGATCACGCTCGTCGCGTTCGTTCTCACCGAGCTCGTGCCGAGCAACGCCGCGACGACGAACCTCGGAGAGCAGGCGGCCGGAGACCCCGCGGCGGTGAAGGCCTTCGAGCAGCACTACGGCCTCGACAGGCCCCTTCCCGTCCGGTACGCGATCTACCTCGAGCACCTCGTGCAGGGCGACCTCGGCCAGTCGTCCCTCACCCACGACGCCGTCACGCACGACCTCGGACAGCTCATTCCGGCGACGGCGGAGCTGGCCGTCTACTCGATCCTGTTCGCCGCGATCGTCGGGATCACCTTCGGCGTCGTCGCGGGCCTGCGGCGAAACCGGCCGGCCGACCACGTGCTGCGCGTGACCTCGCTCGCCGGAATCTCGATGCCCGTCTTCTGGATCGGTCTCGTCGCCCTCTACCTCGGCTTCTACCGCTTCGGCTGGTTCCCGGGCGGCGAGCGGCTCGACCCGGGCACCTCCCCACCGCCCAGCGTGACCGGCCTGTACACGATCGATGCGCTGCTCGACGGGAACTGGGGCCTCTTCGTCCAGGCGTTCCAGCATCTCCTGCTGCCGGCGCTCGTCCTCGCGGCGTCCAACGTCAGCCTCCTCACGCGCTTCACGCGGGCCGCCGTCCTCGAGGTCGTCGGCAACGACTACGTGCGCGCCGCGCGAGCCAAGGGGATGCCGGAGCGAACCGTCGTCGTCCGCCACATCCTCCGAGCGGCGCTGCCGTCCGTCGTCACGGTGCTCGGCCTCGTCTTCGCGAACGTCCTCACCGGCGCCGTCCTCGTCGAGAAGATCTTCTCCTGGCCGGGCATCGGGCAGTACGCCTACAACGCGGCCGTCAATCTCGACGTGCCGGCGATCGCCGGGGTCAGCATGTTCGTGGCGCTCGTCTACGTGACCGTCAACTTCGTGGTCGACGTCCTCTACGGAGTGATCGACCCCAGGATCCGCGTCACGTGAGCGTGCTCGTCGCCGGCCGGCGGGCCGTCTTCGGCAGGCTCCGGCTCTCACAGGGGCTCCGGCAGCCTCTCGCGATCGCCGGTCTCGTGATCGCCGGAGCGTGGGTGGTCGTCGCGATCTTCGCGCCGCTGATCGCCCCGGCGAGCCCGATGTCCCAGTCGTTCACGCCGTCCCTCGGCCCGTCGTGGGCTCACCTCTTCGGGACGGACGAGCTCGGGCGCGACGTGCTGAGCCGGGTCGTGTACGGCTCCCGCGTCTCGCTGCCGATCGGGTTGCTCCTCGTGATCCTCGCCGCCACGATCGGCGGCACGATCGGCGCGGTCGCCGGGTACTTCCGCGGGCCGATCGACGGGTTCTTCATGCGGTTGACCGATCTCGTGTTCGCGTTCCCGCCGATCATCCTCGCGATGGTCGTGGCGGCCGTTCTCGGCCGCAGCCTGCAGAACGCCGCGCTCGCGATCGTGGTCGTCGCGTGGCCCTCGTACGCACGGGTCGTCCGCGGCCTCGTCCTCACCGTCGGTGAGTCGGAGTACGTCGAGTCGGCCCGGATGCTCGGTGCGAGCGCCCGCCGCGCGCTCTTCACGGACGTGCTGCCGAACGTCGCAGGCCCCATCCTCGTGTTGATGACGCTCGATCTCGCGAACGCGATCCTGCTCCTCTCCGGCCTCTCGTTCCTGGGGCTCGGCGCCCAGCCGCCGCAGGCCGAGTGGGGCTCGATGGTCGCCGACGGCACGAACTACTTCCAGTGGTGGTGGATGGGAACGTTCCCCGGCCTCGCCATCTTCACCGTCGTGCTCGCCTTCAACTTCCTCGGCGACAGCCTGCGGGACGTGTTCGACCCGCGCACGGGCCTGCGGCGCGAGGAGCAGGCGTGAGCCTCCTCGAGGTCGGCGGGCTGCGCGTGCAGCTCCGCGGTGCCGGCGGGATGCTGACGATCGTGGACGGCGTCGACTACCGCGTCGAGCAGGGCGAGGTCTTCGGCGTCGCGGGCGAGAGCGGGAGCGGGAAGACGATCTCGATGCTCGCGCTCCTCGGACTGCTGCCCGAAGGAGCTTCCGTCGAGGGAACGGCGCGGTTCGACGGGCGCGATCTGCTCGCACTCTCGCGCAGCCGGCTGCGAGCGATCTCCGGCCGGGAGCTCGCGATCGTGTTCCAGGATCCGCTGACCTCGCTCCACCCCATGCTCACGATCGGCCGCCAGCTCACGGAGCACGTACGGCGGCATCTCGGCGCCGATCGCCGCACCGCCGAGCGGCGCGCGCTCGAGCTGCTCGAGGAGGTGCGGATCCCCGACGGCGAGAAGGCCCTCCAGGCATACCCGCACCAGTTCTCCGGCGGGATGCGGCAGCGGATCGCAATCGCGATCGCGCTCGCATGCCGCCCGAAGCTCCTGATCGCAGACGAGCCGACGACCGCGCTCGACGTCACGGTTCAGGCCGGGATCCTCCACCTGCTCGACCGGCTCCGCCGCGAGAACGAGCTCGCCGTCGTGCTGATCACGCACGACCTCGGCGTGATGTCGGCGATCGCCGACCGCGTCTCGATCTTCTACGCCGGCCGGGTCGTCGAGTCGGGCGACCGAGAGGACGTGCTCAAGCGGCCACGCCACCCGTATACGCAGGCCCTCCTCGACGCGCTCCCCCATCCCGAGTCCGCGCGTGACGAGCCACTCGTCGCGATCCCGGGCGCGCCTCCGAGCCCCGGGAGGATCCCGGACGGATGCTCGTTCAACCCGCGCTGCTCGTTCGCGCAGGAAAGCTGCCGGGTGGAGGTACCGCCGCTCCTTGCGGTCGGCGACCGTCTGCTCGCCTGCCCCGTCGATCCGCTGGTGGCTCGTTGAGCGCGCTCGAGGTGCGTGACGTCGTGGTCGACTACACGCGGCGCGAGGGCAGGATTCGCGCGGTCGCCGGGGCGAGCATCACGGTGGAGTCCGGCCAGATCGTCGGCCTCGTCGGGGAGTCCGGCTGCGGCAAGTCGACCCTCGCGCGCGCGGCCGTCGGGCTGGTGAAGGCGACGTCCGGCTCGGTCGTGTTCGAGGGACACGAGGTTGCTCCGCTCGGCCGCCGGGCCCGGCGCCGAGACCTCGCGCGCCTTCAGATCGTGTTCCAGAACCCGTACTCCTCGCTCAACCCGCGCCGGAAGATCGGCTCCCAGCTCGCGGATGCGTTGACGACCCTCGGCCTCGTGCCCGCATCGGGGCGAACGGGGCGGGTGCGTGAGCTCTGCGACCTCGTCGGTCTCCCGTCGGGCGCCGTCGACCGGTTCCCCCACGAGTTCTCCGGCGGTCAGCGACAGCGGATCGCGATCGCCCGCACGCTCGCAGCGGAGCCGTCGGTGATCGTGCTGGACGAGCCGCTTGCCTCGCTCGATGCCTCCGCGCAGGCACAGATCGCGAACCTGCTCGTCGGCCTCTCGCGCGACCTCGGACTCGGTCTGCTCCTCATCTCGCACGACCTCGCGATCGTCCGCCACGTCTCCGACGTCGTCTCGGTGATGTACCTCGGACGGATGGTCGAGACGGGCGCGACCCGCGAGCTCTGGCAGGAGCCGCTGCACCCCTACACGGAATCGCTGATCAACGCGATCCCCCATCCGGACGGCCACGGCTTCCTACCGGCGGCCCTTCCCGGCGAGGTGCCTGACCCGGGACGACCTCCGAGCGGCTGCCGCTTCCACCCGCGATGCCCGTACGCGTTCGACCGCTGCAGCGCCGAGGAGCCGCCGCTCGTCGCGCTCACGGGCGGACGCACGGCCGCCTGCTGGCTCCAACCTGCGGGAGCGGACCCCGGCCCGCTGTCGGAACGGGTCAAACTTGTCGGGCGCGGCGGAGTCTAATAGCGTCACAGCATCGAAACGTCACACCATCAGGAGGAGCGTACGCCTTGAAACGACTGCAAACCAGGCGGGCAGGCCTGTTCATGTCACTCGGAATCGCCGCGCTCGCCGCGTCGGTCCTCGCCGCCACGGGGGCATCCGCACGCGCCTCCGGCACGACCCTCGTGGTCGACAACTCCTTCACGCTCAAGACCTCCGATCCCGGCCGGGCATTCGACCCGACCGGGTCGATGGTCGACCGCGCCATCTACGACACCCTCTTCACCTACAAGGGTGGCGACCTCGCGCACCCGATCCCGCTCCTCGTCTCCTCCTGGAAGGCGAGCAAGGACGCGAAGACGTTCACGTTCGAGCTGAAGAAGAACGTCCACTTCGCGGACGGGACGCCGATGACGTCGGCCGACGTCGTGTGGTCGCTGAAGCGGCTCGTGAACCTGGCCGGGAACCCGGCCTTCCTGCTCACCGGCGTCACCGTCTCGGCCTCCGGGAAGTACGCCGTGGTCATGAAGTCGAAGACACCGGACACCGAGCTACCGGTGATCCTCGCGAACCCGTCGACCGGCATCCTCAACTCGGCGCTCGTGATGTCGCACGGCGGCTCCGACGCGAAGAACGCCTCGAAGGCCGACACCGCCGAGAACTGGCTCAACTCGTCCGCCTCCGTCGGTGCGGGTAGCGGGCCGTACACGCTGAGCGCGTTCAGCACGACCTCGCAGGTCTCGCTGGTCCCGAGCACGAAGTACTGGGGCCCGAAGAAGCCCTCGTTCGCGACGGTCGTGATCCGGAACATGATCGCGCCCACCCAACTCCTCAACGTCGCGCGCGACTCGCACGAGATCGCGCTCGACCTCTCGGCCGACCAGGCCCAGACGATCAAGAGCAACAAGAACGTGAACGTCTCGCTCCAGCCGTCGACCTGGATCTTCTTCCTGTTCGCGAACGACAACAAGAAGATCTCGGCCGTGACCTCCAACCCGAACTTCCAGAAGGCCCTGCGCTACGGCCTCGACTACTCCTCGCTCGTGAGCCTCGCCGGGGAGGGCGCGATCCAGGCGCCCGGAGTGATCCCGTCCATGTTCCTCGGCTCCCTGCCCCAGAGCGCGCGGGTCAAGACGGATCTCGCGACGGCGAAGGCGGCCCTTGCCGCCTCGGGCGACGCGAGCCAGCAGGTGACGATCCAGTACCCGAGCGACCTGACGATCAACGGCGTGCCGTTCACGTCGATGGCGCAGAAGATCCAGTCGAGCCTCCAGGCGGCCGGGTTCAACGTCACGATCTCGGGCTCGCCGACGACGAACTGGCTCAACGTCTACCGGTCCGGGAAGATGGCGCTCGGGCTTTCCCTGTGGGGCCCGGACTACCCGGATCCGGCCGACTACCTCGTCTTCACGCCCGGGAACCTCGTCGGGCTGCGGGCAGGCTGGTCGAAGAGCTCGGATTCCGCGCTCCAGAAGCTCGCGGCGAAGGCGCTCGTGACGACGGCGCCGGCGGCGCGGAAGAGCATCTACCAGGAGATCCAGCGGATGCTCAACCAGAGCGGGCCGTACTTCCCGCTGATCCAGCCGACACAGGTGTTCGTATCGACCAAGGACCTGAAGGGCGCCGTCTACAACGCCGAGTACGACGTCGACGTCACCCAGGTCTCGCCGGCGTAGGTCAGCCGTTCGCGACGAGGGCGGTCGGGTAGGAGTTGAGCTTCCGCCCGCCGCCCTCCTCGCACACCACGATGTCTTCGATCCGAAGGCTGTAGCGGCCGGGGATGATGATCGACGGCTCGTCCGTGAAGGTCATTCCCGGCTCCAGCAGTGTTTCGTCCTCGGTCGAGATGAACGGGCGCTCGTGGACGTCCATGCCGATGCAGTGGCCCATCCGGTGCCGAAAATGCTCGCCGAGCCCGGCCTCCTCGATCGGACGCCGGCAGGCCGCGTTGACTTCGCGCGCCGGCGTTCCCGCGGCAGCCGCCTGGCGACCGGCCTCCTGCGCGTCGAGCATGACGTCGTAGGCTTCGAGGTAGTCGGACGGAGGCTCGCCGCAGTAGATCGTGCGCCCGAAGTCGGAGCAGTACCCGTCGACAACGCCGCCGAAGTCGAACATCACGGAGGTCCCGGGCGGGATCGGGCGGCGGGCCGTCCGCTCGCCCGAGTCGAAGTCGTTCTCGCCGAGGCCGGTGAAGATGTGGGTCGTGAAGGACGGGCAGCGCGACCCGGCGTGGCGGAGCTCGTGCTCGACGGCCTCGACGAGGTCGGCCATGGAGACGCCCGGAACGACGAGCGGCGCCGTGGCAGCCATGACCGTCTCGACCGTCGCGATCGCACGTTCCATCGCGGCG
>DASZLW010000314.1:0-5905 GCA_035552175.1 Gaiellaceae bacterium
CGAAGTGGGCGACCGGTGGATGGTCGCGCTCGCCCACCACAACCTGGCGAACGCCGCCCGCGCGCGCGAGGACTACGCCGGGGCGCGCGCCGAGTATGCAGAGAGCCTCCGGATCTACCGCGACTACGCCGACCGGTGGGCGCTCGCCTTGCTGCTCGAGGACATCGTCGTGCTCGCGGGCCTCCTCGACGCGCCGGAGCACGCGCTCGAGCTCCTCGGTTTCGCCGACACCCTCCGTCGCGGGTGCGAAAGCCCTCGCGGGGACGAGCTCGAGGCCGAGCTCGAGACGGGTCTCGAACGCGCCGTCGCGCTCCTCGATCCGGCGGCCCGTGCCGCCGCCCGAGACCTTGGAAGGACGCTCGAGCTCGGGTCGGGAGCACAGCTCGCCCTGGACTTTCTGGTCGTTGTCGATCCCGGTGAACGCCGGTATGCTCGGAACCGGGGGACTGCGGGACGTTGAACTTCAGGCGAAGAGAACGTGCGGCCGGCTTCGTCGTGCGCCTCGGCGCCGGAGTCGCCCTGGTCCTCGGGCTCGCCGCCGCGGGAGTTCATCCGGCCGTCAGCGCACCCGGAGCCGGCCTTCACGGCAACGTGGCAGGGCTGAAGGCGCTCACAAGCGTCGCCGACACCGTCACGCCGACCGTCTGGAGCGGGAGCGGCAACGGCACGACCACCGTGGTGAACGACGGCAGCACGGGTGGGACGCCCGAGTTCACCTACAGCGACGAGCCCGCGTTCAGCGGGACCTGGACGTTCTCGACCACCGCGGCCACATCCGGCACGGTCGTGCTGCCGTGGACGTACACCGGCTTCCACTCCTACTTCGAGGTGACGGTCGGGCTCAGCGCGTTCGTGACCGACGATGGGAGCACGCAGACGACGAGCCTCGTCGACGCGGGCCCGGAGAGCTGCTGCACGACGCCGTCGGCCGGGTTCTCCTACAACGGCACGACGACACTCGACGTCCAGGCCGGCGACACGTACGGGTTCACGATGACCGGGTCGAACTTCGACTCGGCGCAAACGCTGAACGGCACGCTCACCCTCGCGAACGCAACGTCACCGACGTTCACGAGCTCGGGCAACGACTCGTGGCCGACCGCGACGCCGATCTCGCTCGACGGGACGGGCAACGGCACGGCGTCGGGCTCGGTCGACGACCTGGGCCAGTCCCGCTGGTACAAGTTCGACGTCCAGCCCGGCCAGCAGCTCGAGGTCGACCTGACCGGGCTGCCTGCGAACTACGACCTGGCGCTCTTCAGCGACATCGGGCAGGCCTTCGACAGCCTCAACACCACGTCGGATCTCCAGGAGCTCAGTGCGGAGTTCAGCCCCTCGGCCTTCTCGCCGTCGGCGTTCTCGCCGTCTGCGTTCTCGCCGTCCGCGTTCTCGCCGTCCGCCTTCTCGCCGTCCGCCTTCTCGCCCTCGGCGTTCTCGCCCTCGGCGTTCAGTCCGTCTGCGTTCTCGCCGTCGGCCTTCTCGCCGTCAGCCTTCTCGCCGTCGGCCTTCTCCGATTTCAGCGATGCCAACGGCACCTTCGAAAGCGCCCAGACCCGAAGCCTCATCGCCGTGTCCGCCGCCGACGGGACGTCCGACGAGCACATTGTCGCGAACTCATGGAACAACACCGGCAGCTTCTACATCCGGGTCACGGGCCGCGACGGTGCCTTTGCCCCGGGGGCGCAGTTCAACGTGTCCGTCAAGGAGGACGTCGGCTCGTGCGCGAACGTCGGCCCGATCTCCGACACACTCCTCACCGGCAGCGTGCCGACCGGAATCCAGACGCTGATCCTCGCTGACTACGCCCGAATGCCTTCGGACGGGCTCGGGACGATGGAGGGCAAGCTCGACTCGTTTGCGGGCCGCTCCGAGATCGGCGGCTCGGTCGTCGACCTGGCCACCGAGAGCCCGCTCGTCAACGACCTGTACGCCCAGGCCGATGCGAATCCCGGCTGCGTCTACGCCGAGAACCTCGTCGCCGATGCGATCCACGACATCGTCACCGACTACCGCGCGAGCAATCCCGGCCTCCAGTACGTGGTGCTCGTCGGGAACGACAACGAGATCCCGTTCTTCCGCTACCCGGATGCCTCGGGCCTCGGCACCGAGTCGAACTACGTGCCTCCCGTCGCCGACAACAGTGCTTCCCAGGCGAGCCTCCGCCTGAACTACGTGCTCTCCCAGGATGCCTATGGTGCGGAGACGACCCTGCACCTGAACGGCCTCGACCTCCCGGTGCCGGATTTGCCGGTCGGCCGGCTCGTGGAGACGCCGACCGACATCTCCGGGATGCTCGACGCCTACACGAACGGCACGACAAACGGCGTCGTGCCCACGCCGACCTCCTCGCTCGTCACGGGATACGACTTCCTCGCAAGCGCCGCGAACGCGGTACAGGCCGACTTCAGCCCCTTGCTCGGTGCGAAGGCCGACAGCCTGATCTCCGACGAGGGAGTCGCGCCGGCCCAGTCGTGGACCGCCTCTCAGCTCTCGACGCAGCTGCTCGGGAAGCGCCACGACCTCATTTTCCTGGCCGGCCATTTCAGCGCCGACAACACGCTCGCCGCCGACTACTCGACCACGTTGAACTCGACCGACCTGGCCGCCTCGAACGTGCAGCTCCAGAACTCGATCGTCTTCAGCGCAGGCTGTCACTCGGGCTACAACATCGTCGACGGTGCCGCGGTTCCGGACGTGACGCAGCCGCTCGACTGGGTGCAGGCGTTTGCCCAGAAGGAGGCAACCGTGATCGCCGGTACGGGCTATCAGTACGGCGACACGGACTTCCTGGCCTACAGCGCGCGGCTGTACGCGAACTTCGCCGACGCTCTCGTCGCGGGAAGCGGCACGGTGCGGGTCGGCGCAGCGCTCGTCGCCGCGAAGCAGCGCTACCTCGACGACACCGCCGAGCTGAGCGGGATCGACGTCAAGTCCCTGCTCGAATCGACGCTCTACGGGCTCCCGATGCTCGGTGTCGACATGCCGGGCCGCGGGAGTGCTCCGGCGGCCAATCTGGTGACGTCCGCCGACGCCGTCGCCCCGACGACGTTCGCCGACGATCCGGGGAACAGCCTGGGGCTCGGGTACGCGGACGAGGACTACCAGGCCCAGTTGACCGGCCACTCGGTGGAGCTCAACGGGAACACCGCGAACCCCGTGCAGGCGCACTACTTCGAGGGCCCGGACGGCGTCGTCACGAGCCCGGGAGCTCCCGCGCTGCCGCTGCTCTCGACCGACGCGACCGTGCAGGGACAGGTGCTCCGCGGCGTCGGCTTCACGGGCGGGTCGTTCACCGACTCGACCGGGGTCACGGCCCTCACCGGAGCGCCGACGACGGATCTCGGCGTCACCCACGCCCCGTTCGTGTCGAACACCTTCTTCCCCGAGCGGCTCTTCTCGATCAACTACTTCGAGGGCCTCGAGTCGGGCAACACGGCAGCGCGGCTCCTGCTCACCCCCGCGCAGTACGAATCGGACTCGCCCGGGTCGACGACCGATCTCGAGCGTGTCTATTCGGACGTGAAGTTGAGGCTCTTCTACAGCGCCAACCTCACCGCGACCGCGCTGTCGGCGCCCCCCGCGATCAGCCGGGTCGATGCGTCCGAGGACTCGAGCGGGGACGTCACCTTCAGCACCCACGTCGTCGGGAATCCGTCGGCGGGGATCCAGGAGGTCTGGGTCACCTACGAGACCCCGACATCCGGGGGCGGCACATGGCAGTCGCTCTACCTCGAGCAGGACACGACCGACACGACGCTCTGGACGGGGTCACTGCACGTATCCGGCCCGATCGAGTTCATGGTGCAGGCGGTCAACGGCGTCGGCCTCGTGGGCCTCGACGACAATGCCGGCAGCTACTACGAGCCCGACAAGATCCCGGCTGCGCTGCAGGTGAGCAACCCGACCCTCGCTTCGACCGGCCTCGCGCTCGACTCGCCGAGCGGCGGAAGCTACGGCGGGAAGGTCACCGTCGCGGCGACCCTCACCGAGCAAGGCGGCGGCCCGCTGCAGGGCGAGCCGGTGCACTTCACGATCGGCGCGTCGACGGTCACGGCGCCGACCGACGCGAACGGCGTCGCGAGCGCCCAGCTCCAGCTCACCGACCTGCCCGGGGCCCACCAGCTCGTGGCCGGCTTCGACGGGAGCGCGACCGACGCGAACTCGTCCGACGCGGCACCCTTCACGATCGCCAAGCTTCCCACCAGCTTCACCTCGGCCGGAGGCGGCACGATCCTCGACGGAGGCGACACCGGGATCACCTGCACGCTGCTCGGCGACGGCGTTCCGCTCCCGCAACGCAGTGTCGAGTTCGTGCTCACGGGTGCAACGACCGTGACGCAGACGCGGTTCACCGACCTCAACGGGGTCGCAACGCTCGGCCCCATCGCGCAGCCGCTCTCCGGTCCGTACAGCGTGCAGGCGTACTTCGGGCTGTCGGGTGGACAGATCCCGATCCCGCTCCCGAGCGACCCGGTCTACGACGGAACGTCGAGCTGCAACGCGTCCCTGATCGTGACTGCGTCGGCCGCGTCGTCGATCTCGCTTGCCGGAGCGAACCCGACGAACGCCAAGTCGGTCTCGTGGACCGTCACGTTCAACCAGAGCGTCTCCGGCGTCGGCCCCGGCAACTTCACTCTCGGTGGCAGCCTCGCGGGAGCCGGCGGCCTCGAGGTCCTGGGGCAGGGGACGACGTACACGGTCACGGCGAACACCGGAACCGGGAGCGGGACGCTGGAGCTCGACCTGAGCTCGCCCGCCGGGATCACCGACGCCGTCGGCGGCGCGCTGAGCGGCCCGTTCGACGGAACGGCCTACACGATCGACCGGAGCCCGCCGGCCGCCACGGTCACGTTCCCCGCGACGGGTGGTGCCTACAACGCGGCGGGTTACAAGGCCGGATGCTCGCCCACGGCCCTCGACATCTGCGGCAGCGTCACCGACATCGGCGGCGTCCACTCGGTCAAGCTCTCGATCTTCAACGGAACGAAGTACTGGAACGGAACCGGGTTCACGAGCTCGAGCGAAACGTTCGTGACGGCTGCCCTCGCTCTTGCGAACGCGACGAGCACCACCTGGAGCTACCCCCTTGCCCTCCCGGCCGACGGGACGTACACGATCCACCTGCAGACGACCGACGGGTTCGGCAATCAGAGCGGAATCGGGTATGCGGCGACATCGGCGTTCACGATCGACACGATCGCGCCGACCCTCGTCTTCTCGGGCCAGAAGTCGACGTACAACCTGCTCGACCAGGTTTCGATCGCCTGCAAGGCCGATCCCGGCAAGGGAACGGCGCTGACGACGAGCCCGTGTGCCGGCTTCCCGATCAACGAGCCTGCGTGGAACTTCAAGCCCGGCACGAACACGATCCCGGCCCCTCCTGTCGTCGCGACGGACAAGGCTGGAAACAGCAGCCCGCCCACGAGCGTCACCTTCACGGTCACGGTCACGGCGTCGACGCTCTGCCAGCTCACCGGGCAGTTCGTGATCGGCTCGCCGCAGTACGCGGCGCTGAGTGCGGCGCAGAAGAAGGTCGTGTCGGCTCTCGCCGCGAGCCTCTGCACCTCGCTGAACGCGATCGTGCCGAAGCTCTCGCCGTCCGCGAAGGCCGTGTTCGTCGCGGTCTACAAGGCGGGCGTGCAGTCGCTCGCGACGCAGGGCTGGCTGACCTCCGCACAGGTCACGACGCTCGACGCGTTCGCCGCCGCCCTCTAGGAAACCGCTCGCCGGCCGGCAGAGACAGAGTGCGGGGCGGGGAGGCGGCCCCGTTCCCGGGCGTCGACTCAACGTCCTCGGCCGCAGCCGGGATCGAGATCGTCGAGTAGCGCTCCGTGGCGTTGCCGTACGATCCCGGCGTGCCGCAAGCCCCGGGAACCACGACCATCTCCGCGCTGACGCGCGTCCC
>DASZLW010000315.1:0-7708 GCA_035552175.1 Gaiellaceae bacterium
ATCGGGGCCGAACGCATGCCCTGGAAGCTCGAGACCGACGTGAAGCCGGCCGCGGCCTGCTCCGAGCGCTCGAACAGATCGGCCTGCGTGGGGGCGCTCCCGACCCACGGTGCCGCCTCTGTCGCGGTCGCTTTCACGAACCCGGGGCGATCGAGATGCTCCGCCGTCGTCGTACCGGGTGGCGTCGGAACGTAGCCACCGGTGGTGAGCGCATCCTGGATGCCCGGAGCCGCGTTCGTGGTCGTCGAGCTGCCGGTCGAATCGGTCAGGTCGGCGGGATTCCCCGTGAGGAGGCGCGAGATCCTGCGCTGCGGCGCGCGGCCGAGCAGTCGCGCCACCGCCGCGTTCCCGGCGCTCGCCTGGAGCGCGAGCGCCGTCCGGGCTACGGCTCCGAGACCGCCGCGCGTCTCCTCGCCTTCGCGGTCGGGCTCGGCGAGTTCGGGCTCCCGGCGCGCCCGGTCGGCACGCTGCTCCTGCATGCCCGTGTTCTAACCGAGAGCCGCGCGCCGGTCAATCGGCTCTGGGGGAACACGCGCGCCGTCTACTACGATGGCGTACGCGCCGGAGTAGCTCAGCTGGTAGAGCAATCGCCTTGTAAGCGATCGGTCGTGGGTTCGAGTCCCGCCTCCGGCTCTACTGCATCCGCTCGCCTGCACGGATCGCGACCGGCAGCCGGTTTGCGGGCGGCGAAAGAGGACAGACCCAACGCGGGTCGTAGCTGCACGATGGGTTGTAGGCGTAGTTGAAGTCGAGCACGAGCCGGTCGCCGTCCATCCCGAGGTCGGCGCCCTTGACCGTGTCGAGGAGGTAGCGGCCCCCGCCGTAGGTCTCGGCGCCCGAGGTCCCGTCGCGGAACGGCACGAAGATGCCGCCGCCGTACGCCGTGAGCCAGTACAGCTCGAGCGCATGGTCGGCGCCATCGAGCGTGAAGTGGGCCGCTGCGAAGCGCTCGAAGGCGATCGGAGCATCTCCGCTCGAGCCGATCCGGACGCCCTGCGAGTCGAGCCTCTCGACGCGAGCGGTGACGCGGAGCTCGGGGTCGTAGTCGAAGCACGGGATGCCGGCGTAGGTGCGGCGCGCCGCCTCGTCGAGCGGGGAGGAGGGGTGCGTGCGGAAGAGCTCGTCGCGCACCGACCGCCAATGCTCCCAGGCGCCGGCGCGATCGACGGCAGCGCGGATCTCGGCATAGAGCGCGAAGATGCGCCGCTTCCAGTCGAGCAGCTCGAGCAGCTCGATCTCCCTGGTCGCGAGCTCGCTCACGGGTCGGGATGGTCGCCTGCGAGACGGTCGAGCCACTCCGAGAGCCCGTCGGTCGCAGGAGCGGACTCCGGAACGAAGCCGGCCTCCTCGTGCCCGGCGCGGAGCGTGCGCTCGAAGCCGGTCTCCGTCCTGCCGACGGAGAAGATGAAGGAATCGCCGGCCTGAAGCATCGTCCCGGCAATCGTGACGGGAGTCTTGGCGTAGAGGACCCCGGGCCACGGGCACCTCGTCGCGCGGGCGGTGAACGCGCCGGATGCCCGTTCCGGGAGATAGTCGACGATGCCGTGCTCGAGCGCGGCGGCGATCTCGGCCTGGACGGCGAGAGTCTTCGCCGGCTCGGGGTCGGCGGCCCAGAAGGCGTCGAGGTCCGTCTTCGACTGCCCGGCCTCGCTCTGCCTCGCACGCACGATGGGATCGGTGAGGCACCACCGGTCGAATCCAGGGTCGCCCGGCAGGAACAGCTGGAGCGACGAGGCATCGTGGTGGGACTCGGTCGGGGCCACGGGAGGCGCAGGGTGCGCGATGAGGTCGGGAAGGGAGAGCAGCTGGCCGATCTGGTAGGCGCGGTCGAGGCCGCCCTGCAGTGTCCCGGTCAACGAAGCCGCCAGCTCGATGCCGACCGAGCCCCGGACGAGAACTGCGGAGGCGTCGATCGCCGACTGGACGACGCTCATCATCGGCCGGACTCGCGCTGCGACCGGCTCGGCGCCCCGCTCGGCGATGTCGGCGCCGACGCGCGCCTGGATGGTCTCGAGGGTCTTTCGCATCGCCTTGAGGACATTCGGTGTACGGGCCGCGCGGGGCTGCGGCAGCGGCTGCGGCACGACGACGTCGAGCCGGTAGCTCGGATCCGCCGCGGCCTGACGGGAACGCCCGAGCCACGTGGACACGAGCTGGAAGACCATCTGGCACTCCTCGCAGATCTCCTCGGAGGCGAACCCGGGTGACGAGCCGGAGGCGAGGAGGTCGTCCGCGTGGGTCTGCAGCACGAACGCACACCAGGCGGCAGCCCGGGCGTTGCCGGTCGCCGGAAGGTCGTCGAGCAGGCTGTAGGCGTCGGTGTTCGCGCTCGCGTAAGCGCCGAGCCCGGCCGTCGAGACCTCTCCGTGTGCCATCGCGCCGAGACGGTCCCGCAGGCTCATGGCGCGCAGCCTACGCCGGAACCGGCCGGCGAGCCGTTCACTCGCCGATGGCTTTCAGAAGCACGCGCTTGCGGCGGCGCCCGTCGAACTCGGCGTAGAACACCTGCTCCCACGGCCCGAGATCGAGCTTCCCGTCGGTGATCGCGAGGACGACCTGGTGCGCCATGAGCTGGCGCTTCAGGTGCGCGTCGGCGTTGTCCTCGCCGCGGTTGTGCCGGTATTCCGAGACGGGCTCGTGCGGCGCGAGGCGCTCGAGCCAGTCGTCGATGTCGGCGATCAGGCCGCCCTCGTCGTCGTTCACGTACACGGCCGCCGTGATGTGCATCGGATTCACGAGCACCATCCCGTGCTCGATCCCCGACCCGCGGACGAACGCGTCGACCTTCGGCGTGATGTTCACGTAGTCGCGTCGGTGGGGCGTCTCGAAGGTCAGGTACTCGGTCGCGTGCTTCATGCGGGATCGAGCGCCTGGACGAGGTCGGCCCACAGGTCGTCGACCTCGTCGAGCCCGATCGACAGGCGTAGAAGCCCGAGCGGGATCCTGTCGCCCTCCCAGCGATGCCGGCTCTCCATCGTCGAGTTCGCTCCGCCGAGGCTCGTCGCGTTGACGATCAGCCGCGTGCTCGTCTCGACCGCCCGCGCGTCGGCGACGTCGAACGAGATCAGCCCCGAGTAACCCGGGTAGCGGACGAGCTCGACCGCCGGATGCTCGCCGAGGCGACGGGCGATCTCGGTGGCCGTGGCGGTGATCCGGCGCATCCGGCCGGCGAGCGAGTCGAGGCCGGTGAGCAGGGCGGCGGCGGCGTCCGGGGCGCAGGTCAGGCCGGCACGGCCGCGGACGGCGAGCAACGCCTCGGTGTGCTCCCGGTCGCTCGTGATGGTGGCGCCGAGGAGGGCATCGTGGCCGCCGGTGAGGAACTTCGTCGCGGAGTGCGTGACGATGTCGGCGCCCTGGTCGAGGGCGCGTAGGTAGACCGGGGTCGAGACCGTCGAGTCGCAGACGACAAGGCCTGGATGGGCCCGGAGCGCCTCCCAGTCGGGCACGGTGAGCACCGGATTCGCCGGCGCTTCGACCCACACGATGTCCGCGTCTGCGGGCGGCGGCTCGGTCTGGTCGTACTCGACGAACGCGATCCCCCAGTGCTCGAGCATCTGAAAGAGCACCGCGGTGCCGAAATAGGCCCCCTGCGCAAGCGCGATCGTCGTTCCGGGTCGTGCGAATGCGAGGACGATCGCGGTCTCGGCCGCCATTCCCGAGGCATAGAGCAGGGCATCACCGCCCTCGAGCTCGCCGAGCCGCGCCTCGGCCTTCGCGCCCGTCGGGTGGGCATAGCGGGAGTAGAAGAACTCCCGCGGCTCGCCCTGCGCGTCGTACGGCCAGATCGTCGAACGGTCGACCGGCTCCATCCGGCGACTGTAGCGACCGGCCGCCGGTGGCGAGATGCCACCGGCGGCCGGCGTGAGCATCAGCGAGCTAGCGGTGGTTCAATGCGTACAGAGCCCCGCCGCCCGTGCAGTACATCCCGACCGAGTTGCCGATCGCGAAGCCGCCGAGGCTGGGAGCACCCGCACCGATCGAGCACGTCATCGAGGCATCGCCGCTTCCGACCGTGATCGAGCTCGTCGACAGCGCCTGGATCTGCCCGCTCACGTACGTGTAGGCCGGGCTCGTCGTCGTGGTCGTCGTGGTCGTGGTGGTCGTGGTGGGCGGGGAGGTGTCGTTGTGCTTCAACTGGTAGAGCGCGCCGTTCAGGCAGTACATCCGAACGGCGTCCCCGACGGCGAAGCCGGACGTGCTCGGCGTCCCGGCTCCGAGCGAGCAGGTGAGGGACGCCGTGGGGCTGTCGCCTCCGGTGACGGCGATCGCCGGGCCCGTGAGGGCGGTGATCGTGCCCGTGATCCCCACATAGGTCGGCTGCGTGGCGGCGGTCGTCGTGGTCGTGGCGGTCGTCGTCGTGGTGGCGGTGGTCGTGGTGGGCGGGGAGGTGTCGTTGTGCTTCAACTGGTAGAGCGCGCCGTTCAGGCAATACATCCGGACCGCGTTCCCGACGGCGAAGCCGGACGTGCTCGGCGTGCCCGCGCCGAGTGAGCAGCTGAGCGAGGCCGTGGGGCTGTCGCCGCCCGACACCGTGATCGCCGACCCGGTGAGCACCGTGATCGATCCGTTGATCGCCGTGATGTTCTGTGGGGCCGCTGTCGTCGTTGTCGTCGTCGGGGCCGTGGTCGTGGTGGGCGTCGGAGTGTCGTTCCGCTTGAGCTGGTAGAGGAGTCCGTTCAGGCAGTACATGCGCACCGAGTCGCCGACGTGGAACCCGTCGGTGCTCGGAGAGCTCGAGCCGAGCTGGCAGAGCATCGTCTGCACCGTGATCGACGTGGTCGTGAGCGCGGTGATCGGGCCGCTCGCGCTCGTCGCGGTCGGGGCAGAGGCCGGGCCGGCCGTCGTCGTCGGCGCCGGGCCGCCCGGCGCTCCGATCGTCACGAGGACGCCGCCGGCACACCCGAGCTTCGCATGGTCACCGATCCCGTAGCCGGAGGTGCTCGGCGAGCTTGCGCCGATCGAGCAGGTGAGCGTCCGATCTCCGTCGTGGGCGGTGATCGAGGTGGAGGTGAGCGCCGTGATCGCGCCCGAGAGGCCCGAGGTCGAGTCGCTGTCGTCGACGCTCTTCGCCGCCGACGGTATGTCCGCGATGGCCACGAGAACATGGTTTGCGCAGGCGATCCTGACGCGATCACCGGTCGCGAACGGATGGGTCCCCGGCGAGTCTCCGGTGAGCTTGCACTTCAGGTGGTGATGTCTCGAGCCGACTGTGATCGAGGTCGACGAGAGGGTCTTGATCGTGCCGGTGAACGACGCGTTCGCCTGCTGGATCGAGGCAAAGGCACCTGCTGTGGCGAGCCCGAGGAGGGCGATGGGGATGAGGAGGAGTCTGCGCATATCCCGCCTGTTTCGGCAACGTGCGGTCGAAGCAGCACCCCGGTCGGGTGATTCGCGCGGAGATTCCCTTACACGGGGGACACGAGGTAAAACGGGGACTCAGGACGGCTGAGTCAGGACGGTGCGACGGCGCGTGCGCGGAGGACGCTCGGTGCCGAGCGGGCGTAGTCGAGCCCCGATACCCAGGTCAGGACGACCGAGACGAGCAGCAGCCACCAGGCGATGTCGTGATCCCAGGCGCCCGCGGCGGCGAGGCCTCCTACGGCGGCCGCGATCGCCTGTGACCATGTCTTCAGCTTCCCCAGGTCACGCGCTGCGATCACGACTCCCCGCTCGAGCGCGGCGAGCCGCAGGCCGCTGATCAGGATCTCGCGTGCGACGATCGCGGCGACCATCCAGGCCCTGAAGACATGCTGGTCGAGCAGGACGACGAGCGTCCCGAGCACGAGCACCTTGTCGGCGACCGGGTCGAGCAGCGAGCCGAACGAGCTCGTCTTCCCACTGCGGCGGGCGATCCTCCCGTCGAACCAGTCGGTCGACATCGCAACGATGAAGACCGCGGTCGCCCAGTAGTCATGGTCTCGGAAGTCGAGCGAAAAGAGCGCCACGACGAGCGGGGCGCTGGCCGCGCGCGCGAGGGTCAGCTGATCGGCGAAGGGCATCTGCGGGGAGGATACGCTCGCGGCAGCGAGCCTTCCTCTGCGTGACATCTAGAGTCGTTCCGTGGACCTGTACGAGCACCAGGGGAAGGAGCTTTTCCGCAGGTGCGGGATTCCGGTCTCGCCGGGCCGGCTCGCCGCAACGCCCGGCGAGGCGTGGCGCGCGACCGAGGAGCTAGGCTCCCCGGTCGTCGTGAAGGCCCAGGTGCTGACGGGCGGGCGCGGCAAGGCCGGCGGGATCAAGCTCGCCGGAACCCCTGCCGAGGCCGAGGCGTGCGCGGCGGCGATTCTCGGTCTCGACATCCGCGGTCACGTCGTCGAGCGGCTGTGGGTCGAGGCCGCCTCGGAGATCGAGCGCGAGTACTACCTCGCAGTCACGCTCGACCGCGGCGCGGGGCAGGCGCTCTTCATCTTCACGACGCAGGGGGGCGTCGAGATCGAGCAGGTCGCGGCGGAGAACCCCGCGGCGCTTGCCCGCGTACACGTCGATCCGCTCGAGGGGTACGAGCCGCATCACGCCCGAGAGCTTCTCGAAGGGGTCGAGGACGAAGGGGAACGCGAGCAGATCGCTGCTATCGCAGCGAGCCTCTATCGGTGCTTCGTCGAGTCGGATGCGACGCTCTGCGAGGTCAACCCGCTGATCGTCACGCCCGGGGGCGAGGTGCGGGCGCTCGATGCGAAGGTCACGATCGACGACTCGGCGCTGGCGCGGCACCCCGAGCTAGCTGCACTGCGCGACCAGGCCGCGGCGGATCCGCTCGAGGCTCATGCGCGCGAGCGGGGCGTCATCTACGTGAAGCTCGACGGGACCGTCGGGATCCTCGGGAACGGCGCCGGGCTCTCGATGGCCACGGTCGACGTGGTCGTCGTCGCGGGCGGCCGGCCGGCGAACTTCTGCGACCTCGGGGGCGGCGGTTCCGCCTCGGGCGTCGTCGCCGCGCTCGAGGTGATCTCGCGAGACACCCAGGTGCGCTCGATCCTGTTCAACATCTTCGGAGGCATCACGCGCTGCGACGAGGTGGCGCGGGGGATCCTCACGGCGCTCGACGAGATCGACCTGGCGGTTCCGATCGTGGTGCGCCTCGACGGCACGAACGCCGAAGAAGGACGGGCGATCCTCGCCGCCGCCGCACGCCCGGCCCTGCACGTGGAGCCGACGATGCTCGAGGCGGCCCAGCGGGCCGTGGAGCTGGCCGCATGAGCCACGTGTGGACGGTTCGTGACGCTTACGTCACGGTGACTGTCCCCGGACATGGCTGTTCCGTCTCCCGCGGTTTGCAGGGGGTTCGGGCGGCCAAGACCTTCGGGAGCCGTGTTTGTGACACTTCCGTGACGGTGACTGTCCCCGGTCGGATCGAGTCGGGGCAATCGCCCGAATGGACAGCTCCGGAGGGGACACGATGAGCGATGCCTGGAGCGAGCGCGCCGAGCTCTACCGCACGAGCGCCGCGCATAGCTCCGGGCCCGACCTCGACCTGGCCGTCGAGTGGGCGGCCGGGTGCGCGACCGCGATCGACGTCGCGACCGGCGGCGGGCATGTGGCCCGCCGGCTGCGCGAGGCGGGGCTCGAGGTCGTGAGCTGCGACCCGGCACCCGGGATGCAGCCGGACGTCATCTGCTTCGCAGAGCACCTGCCGTTCGCCGACGGCGCTTTCGACCTCTCGGTGACACGGGTGGCGGCGCATCACTTCGCGGATGTCGAGCAGGCGACT
>DASZLW010000316.1:0-5680 GCA_035552175.1 Gaiellaceae bacterium
GACGGCAAGCTCCAGAGCCCGAGCGCCGCGGTGGGCGGAGGCATGAAGCAGTGCCAGCCGGGGACCTGGAGCGGCACGTCGTGCTCGCCTTGCGCACGGCCGTCCATGCGAGCACGGCGAAGCCACGCCTCGCAGTCGGGATCGTCGACGAGGATCGCGCCGCCGCGGCCGAGCGGGAACTGCTTCGCAGCGTGGAACGAGATGCACCTGAGCGTCCCCGGTTCGTAACAGTCGCGACGGAGCGCGCGCGCGGCGTCAACGACGCGGGTCGGCTGCAGGCGGTACTCGCCTGGCAGTCCATCCCCGAGCCACTCGAGATTGACGAGCTCGACGCTCCAGCCGGCCAGACGGGCTGCCTGCCACACGCCGACGTACGTGCGGACGGGGATCTTCAACCGTCCAAAACTCAGAAATGGGTGCTCCTGGCCGCAGTCTGGGCAGCGACGAGGTGCGCACTGACGTGAGTAGGCGAGCGCGAGCATCAGTGCGTTCGTGCAGCTGTCGACCGCGACCGCTGCCGGCGCACCGCAATAGGCGGCGATCTCTTCCTCGAAGTCGTCGACGACCCAGAACGCCTTGCGACGCCGATCGCGCACGCTCAGCCGAGCAGCTCGACGTCGAAGCCGTAGTGACGGGCGACGCGGCGAAGCCCGCTCTCGAGCGTGAGACGCGGCTCCCAGCCGAGCTCGCGACGAGCGATCCTCAGATCGGGGCAACGGCGCTGCGTGTCGTCCGAGTACGAGCCGGTGCCGTTGACGTGCTCGAACTGTGGCTCCTGGTCGATGATGCGGTAGACCTGCTCGGCGAGCTCGAGCATCGAGACCTCCTGGCCGCTGCCGATGTTCACCGGCCCGGCCAGGCCGCTCTCGGCGAGCGCGATCAGCCCGCGGGCGGTGTCACTCGCATAACAGAAGCTGCGGGTCGATCGACCATCGCCGTGCAGCACGATCGGCCGTCCGTCGCGGATCGCCTCGAAGAACGCCGGCACGACCCGCCCGTCGCCGGGACGCATCCGGGGGCCGTAGCAGTTGAAGATTCGCGCGATCCCGGCGTCGACGAGCTCGAGGCGGCGGTGGAACTCGGTGAGCGTCTCGGCAAGCCGTTTCCCTTCCGCGTACGGCGCGCGCGGCCCGACCGGGCTCACGTTGCCCGTGTAGCTCTCAGGCGTCGGCACGAGCTGGGCATCGCCGTAGATCTCGCTCGAGCTCGCGAGCACGAAGCGGGCGTCCATCTGCTTGGCGAGCTTCAGCGCGTTCAGCGTCCCGTTGACGATGACGTCGATCACCTGGAGCGGGCGAGCGTCGCAGTAGCTCGGCGAGACGGCGCTCGCAAGGTGGTAGACGACGTCGATTCGCTTGCCGCCGAGGGAACGAACGTCATAGAGGAACTGAGGCGCGATCGGCTTGGTGACATCGCCGCTCAGCGCCCAGAAATGCTGGACATGGCCGTTGTCGGAGCGCGACGCCCAGCGCGTGACGTCGGAGACGAGGTTGTCGCCGTTCGAGGTCGAGCCGTTGTCGAGGCTGATCACCCGGTAGCCGAGGTGCAGGAGCTCCTCGACGAGGTGCGAGCCGAGGAATCCGGCGCCGCCGGTGACAAGCGCTGTCTGCATCGACCGCCGCATCGACGGCCTATCGGAGGCAGCCTCAGGCTGCCTAGAGCGGCGACCTAGTTTCCGGCTAGCAACTTGCTAGCCCGGAGCTAGCCAGCCGCCGGCTGGCCGTGCTTGGCGCCGTGCTCGATCACGCGAGCGATCGCCGTCTTCCCGTCGACGACGCGGCCGAGCCCGATCTTCCTGGTCTCGCCGTCGCGCATCGTGAAGCCCTCGTTCTCGATCCCGAGGATCTCCTTCGCGGCCGACCAGTCGAGGCCGTTGCCGAAGAGCAGCACGACGTAGTCGTAGTGCTCGAAGGCCTGCAGGGCCATCTCGGGCGGTCCGTTGCTCGCCTCGGCCTGCTCGATCGCCTCTTCGGTCTCGAGCGTCTGCGAGCGCAGTTGTTGCAGCAGGTCTTCGAGGCCGGGTGTGCCGGCGGGCCCGACGTCGGCGAGCAGCTCGGCGAGCTTCTTCGAGTTCGCCTCGGCCATCCCGGTCATCGGGTCGAGCGTCAGGAGCAGCGCGTCTGCCTCCTCGTCGTCCACGTCGAGCAGGAGCACCGGCCAGACGAGCTCCGGTTCCTCCTCCAGGCGCGCGTGGCCGTCGATCAGAGTCAGCTTCCCGTTGTTGCGCTCGCTGTAGTAGCCGAGGAGCGCGTTCGAGATCCCGAGCCGCTCGAGCGACTCCTGGATCGCGACGCGCTGGGCGTACGGATGCTCGCGCCAGTTGCGCTGGTTCGCGAGGAGCTCCGGGCCCGGGACGCGGAGCAGTTCCTTGATCCGGTCGCGGATCGCGTCGTCGTGCTGCACGGGCGGTGGCTGCTGCTTCTTGGTCGGCATGGCCCGTAGCGTACGGCGCAGTCGGGACGGCGAGCTAGAGAACTCTAGAGCTCTCTAGCGGGAAAGGTGATCACGGGCGTTTGAGTGCCCGGATGATCATGTTTCCGGTCGAGCACCGCGACCCACCCTCCGGCCTGCGTCGCCGAGACGTACCAGCCTTCCCACCAGCCGTCGTCGGGCATCACGCCGTGAGCGATCGCGTACTCGCCGAAGTCGACGAGCTCGGACGCGAGCCTGGTCGCCTTCTGGGCGGCGCGACGCTTCTCGCGCCGCTCGTCGACGAGCCAGAAGGCGTAGTCGGTGGCGGCGGTCGCGCTCACTGGTCGCGAGCGTCGAGCTTGTCGAGTTCTTCGTCGAGGCTCTCGAGCAGCGAGTGCCCTTCGGACTCGGTCAGCTCGAGCGAGCTCGCGATCTCACGGCCGAAACGAGCGCAGGCGATCTGCATGATCGCCTTCTTCGAGGTGCGGTTCGGGAGCGACATCCGCTTGTCGAGCTCCGAGCATTTTGCGTGCAGGCCCCTGATCATCCCGCTCGTGATCGACCGTTCCGGTTCGTCCTCCCGCGCGACGTCGTGCCCGCGGACGTAGGTGAGCAGCCGGTGCTGCTCGATCCGGACGTTCCGGCCGATCCTGGTCGCGGGCAGCTCGCCGCGGTCGATCAGCCGACGCACCGTGTCTTCGTGCACGCTCAACTGCGCGGCAGCCTCGGCGACGGTCAGCAGTTGCAGCGGGAGCGCCATCACTGGCGCCTATCGCAGTCGAGCTACCGACCGTTGCGGGCCTGCGGCGGGCGCGGGCTCTTCGCGGGCTTCTTCGACTGCCGAGGCGCCGGCGGTCGCTGCTTCGGAGGGGGCAAGGCTGGATCGCCGAGGCTCGTAGCTTCGACGACCGTCTCGTCGATGACGACGGCGGTGACTCCGCCTCCACCGCCGCCCACCGGAGTGCTGGTCATTCCGCCGGCGACGGCCGTGCCGTACATGAACATGTTCATCTCCGCGACGGTCATTTGCTTCGCGAGTTGCGCGGTGAGCTGGTTCATCTGGATCTGCGCCTGCGTGACCGTCGGCACGAGCGACGAGAGGGCCTGTGAAGCCCCGGGGATGCTGAACGCGATCAGCGACCTCCCGCCAATCGACCTCCCGCCAATCTCGTCGCGTCTGCCCGGGAAGTCGATCTCCCGACCGACGTGAACCTCGACGCCGTACTCGCTCTCGAGCGACCGGGCCCAGTTCGGCGAGACTGCGGGCGAGATGACGATCTGGGCCGGGTAGGCGTACTGGCCGCGGTAGCCCTTCTGGTACTCGAGCACTCGGCCCCACAGCCCGACCCGGCCGAAGCACTCGAAGCCGATCCCGTCGAACTCACGCCGGAGGTCGCGGAGCTCGCGTGTCGCCCAGACGCCGCACATGCAGCCCGGTTCCGGCGACTCGTGGAAGTCGGCAGTGCTCTCGTAGTGGTGCGATCGCACTCCGACCTCGCAGCGAGCTCGTAGCCGTTCACGGGGATGCCAGACACCGCCGCGGGCGGTCATCGCCGTGAGCCTCGGAACGGTGTCGCCGCTCCGGAGCCGGTACGGCACGATCCGCCACGCCCGCCAGCCGTACACGACCTCGGTCGAGAAGTCGAGCGGCAAACCCAGCGGCGCCGGCGGATCGTCGTCCCGGACCACCTGAGTCGGTGAGACCGGCGACGCGGCGGCGGCGGCATTCCAGAGCTGGGCCCACGCGCCCTGCGCGGTCCCGGTCGACCAGACACCGGCCACGGACATGATCGCCTCGTCGGCGTACCGGAGCATCCGCTGCCAGATCTCGCCCGGCAACTCGCCCTGCCTCGCGGCCTGTTCGGCCATCTCGGCGAGCCGCTCGACGAGGTCCTGGTGGTAGCGGGCCTCGAGCACGCCGCCGAGGCGTTTGAGCGTGTCGGCGACGGCCTGGTTCGCGAGCGCATGGCTGCTGTGACTCGGCCTGGGCATCTCAGCCCTTAACGATAAGCGCCCGACCTGCTGCCCTATCCGCGGGAGTGAGCGTGCTCGCCGGTTCGACGCCGCCGGCGAGTCCCCGCGCGAGCGCGCGAGCGGCGTCCGGGCCGAGCGGGACACCGAGCATGATCGGGCCGATCATGAGCATCCGGTTCCCGTCCTCGAGCGGCTGGGTCATCATCTGGGTGCCGGGAGGCAAGACGACGAGCGGGATCTGCATCCCGACCGGCTCGTCGGCCGCCTGCAAGACGGGCTCGGACGGCTCGACGGGCGCGGCGCCTCCGCCAGGCCCTGACGGAGCCGGAGGAAGCTCGTCCGCGCCAACGCTCCCTACGGCGTGCGCCCCCTTGCGAATCTGCGTCTGGTCGCTCATGCGCTCGGGCCCTTTCTCTTCGTTTTCGGACGGCAGGACTTCGAGTAGACGGCGTCGAGGAACCCTTCCTGGTGGGTCGGACTCGTCAGTTTCGTGTGCCGTGGGCAACACCACTCGTCCTTGAAGCGAACGGCGCGCGCCCGGATCCTGGCCCTGTCCCACAGCTGCTCGACGCTGAGCTGGTCGGCGAGCTCGCGATCCTTGTTGACGGCGCTGAAGCGGTCGAAGAACACGTGCGCGCACGGCTCGCAGATCGGCGCTTGCCTGCGGACGTTCGGCTTGACGCGACGGACAGGCCTCAGGACAGGCCGGCGAGCGTCCGCAGCTCCTCCCGGAGCGCGGTCAGCCGCTTGTTCACCTGGCGAGGCTTCAGACCGAGCGACCTCGCGACTTCGTCGTTGGAGAGTCCCAAGGAGATCGGTACTGCGATCCTCTGCAGGGTCTCCACTGCTGTCGGCGAGAGCTTCGAGTAGTCGACGCCGGCCAGTGTCTCCGCCATCGTCGGCTCCCGCGATCGGCGCGTCGAGGCTGAGCAGTTGCTGGTGGCCGCCGTGGCGCGAGTCACCGAACCTCTGGCGGAACCAGTCGGCGCAACGGAGCGACATGATGCGGGAGGCGTACGCGGCAAAGTTCGGGTTCTTGTCCTTCGCCGGGTCATATCGGCCCTCGAGCTCCCAGGCCACACTCATCAGCCACCCGATCAGGTCTTCGAGGTCGTGCTCGCGAAGGGTCGAGTTCCACTGCCGCAGCCTGTCGCCGGACACCTTCCGAGCGAGCGCCTCGACGTCGAGGATCGGGTTCGGGTGCTGAGTGCCGACCGGGAAGACCGCGGTGAGAAGGGTCACCAGGCGGTCTCCAAGACGGATGAGGGGCTGCCAGCCATGTTCGGGTCGAGCT
>DASZLW010000317.1:0-5493 GCA_035552175.1 Gaiellaceae bacterium
GACCGGGGGGTCGAGAAGCGAGTCGGCACGGTCGAGGTGCACGACGTCTCGTTTGCGAGCCAGGGCAGGCGCGTCGCCGGCTACCTCGTCGAACGCCGGGGCGCCTCCGGGCTCCCGGGTGTGGTCATCGTCCACGGATCCAGCGGCGACCGCAGCGAGCTCCTTGCGAAGGCGGTGCTTCTCGCCGCGCGTGGCGCCGTTGCGCTGACGATCACCGAGCCCTCGACGGCTCATCCGCCCCCGACACCCACGAGCGACACCGAGCTGCTCGCCGAGACGCGGGAGGTCACGGTCGAAGACGTCGTCGCGGTCAGGCGTGCGGCCGACGTCCTGCAGACGCTCCCGGCGGTCGATCCGGGCCGGATCGGCTACCTCGGCTGGAGCAGCGGCGCGAAGACCGGCGCATTCGTCGCGGCCTCGGACTCACGCTTCAAGGCGCTCGCGCTGCTCTCCGCTGGGGCCGATCCGGTGTCGGCGTTCGTCGCACAGGCCCCCGCGGGCCTGCGGGCAAAGGTGCGGACGGTGCTCGGGAGCGTCGACCCGCTCCGCTACATCGCGCTCGCCCGCCCGGCGACGATCCTGCTCGAGGACGGGACGCGCGACTCGGTCGTGCCGCACGCGGCGCTCGAGAACTTCGCGCACGCCTCCCCGGCGCGGACGACGGTGCGCTGGTACCCGACCGACCACGCGTTGAGCGCCGCGGCCTACACCGCGGCGTTCGACTGGCTGCTCGCGAAGCTCGGCTGAGCCTACGGGCCCTAAGGAGCCGCCCGGCGCTCGAAGGCTCGGCGGCGAGATCAGGGGCCGTTGGGATGGTCGGCGAGCTGCGCGGCCGCAGCGAGCGAGACCGGCGGCTCGGGCGCGTGCTCGACGTGCGCCGCGGCGTAGGCGTCGTCCTCGTCGAGCGTCTCGTGCTCCATCAGCGCGTCGGCGAGCGAGTCGAGCTTCTCGCGGTTCTCCGTCAGGAGCTCGATCGTCTCCTTGTGCGCCTCCTCGACGATCCTCCGCACCTCGTCGTCGATCCGCTCCTGCGTGCGCGCGGACACCTCGGACGCCCCCGGCAGGAACGGGCCGGCGCCGTCGGCCGGCAGCACTGCGAGCGGGCCGATCGCGTCGCTCATCCCCCAGCGGCCGACCATCTGCCGCGCGATCGCCGTCAGCTGCTGGATGTCCGATTCGGCGCCCGTGGTCGGCTCCGCGTACACCACCTCCTCGGCCGCTCGCCCTCCGAGCGCCACCTTGATCTTCGCGATCAGCTCGCTGCGGTCGTAGCTGAAGCGGTCGGCGTCGGGCGCGGAGAACGTGACGCCGAGGGCCATGCCGCGCGGGATGATCGAGATCTTGCGCACCGGGTCGGCGCCTGGCGTGAGCATCCCGACGAGCGCGTGGCCGCCCTCGTGGTAGGCAGTGCGCCGGCGATCCTCGGGGCCCATCATCACCTGCCGCTCGGCACCGAGCACGATTCGCTCGAGCGCGTCGGTGAAGTCGGCTTCCATCACCTGGTCGTGGCCGCGTCGCGCGGCGAGCAGGGCCGCCTCGTTGACGAGATTCGCGAGATCGGCACCCACCATCCCGGGCGTCGTGGCGGCGATCCGGCGAAGCTCGACGTCCGGGCCGAGCGGCACCGACCGCGAGTGCACCTCGAGGATCCGCTCCCGCCCGACCCGGTCGGGGGGCTGAACCGCGACACGCCGGTCGAAGCGGCCAGGCCGAAGCAGCGCGGCGTCGAGCACGTCGGGGCGGTTGGTCGCCGCGATCACGATCACGCTCGTTCCCGAGTCGAAGCCGTCCATCTCGGTCAGGATCTGGTTGAGCGTCTGCTCGCGCTCGTCGTTCCCCCCGCTGAAGCCGGCGACGCCGGACGTGCGCGAGCGGCCGATCGCATCGAGCTCGTCGATGAACACGATCGCCGGCGAGGACGCCTTCGCCTGCTCGAACAGGTCGCGAACGCGCGCGGCACCGATCCCGACGATCGCCTCGACGAACTCCGAGGCGGACATCGAGAAGAACGGCGCGCCCGCCTCGCCCGCGACGGCACGCGCGAGGAGCGTCTTGCCCGTGCCGGGCGGCCCGGAGAGCAGCACGCCGTGGGGGATCCGCCCGCCGAGCTTCTGGTACTTCTCGGGGTGGCGCAGGAAATCGACGACCTCGGTCAGCTCGGCCTTGGCCTCGTCGATCCCGGCCACGTCGGCGAAGGTCACCGGCACGCCCGAGGTCGGCTCGTAGCGACGCGCGCGCGATCGTCCGAACGCGCCGAGCATCCCCTGGACGTTCCCTGCGCGCCGCATCAGCAGCACGAGCAGGCCGATGAAGAGGACGGTCGGCCCGAAACCGAGCAGGAGGCTCTCCCACCATGGAACGCTGCTCGTGAGCGGCTGGGCGTTGACGACGACCCTCTTCGACTCGAGCAGGTCGGAGAGGGCCTTCGTGTCGGCGAAGGCGGGGATCTCGGTCTCGAACCGTGTGAACGGCTTCGAGCCGGCGTAGGTGACCGCGTGGGCGAACGTCCCCTGGATCGCGGTGCCCTTCGACGTGATCGAGATCACATCCGACGTCTTCACCTCGTTGACGAAGAACGGGCTGTAGGGAACGCGCGTACGGGGCGGCTGCCGCGTCTCTCGCGAGCTGATCCAGAAGTTCACGACGAGCAGGGCTGCGAAGAGGGCGGCGAGGCGCCAGCTGAAGCGGAAGCGCGGCCGGCCCGGGGGCGGCTCTCCACGGCCCGGCCCGGCTGGATCGCCCGGCCTGGGCGGGATTCCCGGCCCCCGCTGAGGTCCGGGCCGTGCAGCGGGCGGCGCGGGCCGGCCGGGGGTGCTCATCGCGGCCTCAGCGCCTACGGGCGCGGACGGCGCGCGCAGCTTCCTTGACGCGCTCGCGATTGTCCGGCGAGCCGGCCGCCTTTCCGGCGCGCGTGGCGAGGGACGCGGCCTGCCGGACGAGCTTGCGTCCCTCCGGGCTCGCGGCCACCTTGCGTGCCTGCGCCAGCACCTGCTTGCCCTCCTTGCTGCGGGCGAGCTTCACCGCCTGCCGGATCGCCCGCCGGCCCATTGGGCTCGAAGCGAGGCCGATTCCCTTGAAGATCGGGCCGAACACAGACGAACTGTATCCGTCTACCCGTCTCTACCCGTGCGAGATCGCGAAGAGGCCCGCGAGCCCGATCGCGAACAAGCCGACGACGACGATCGAGTCGACGCCGAGCCGGATGTAACACCGCCTCGGCCGTACGATCACGCCGGCGGCGTAGACGATCGTCAGTACGATCGCGAGGCCCGCGAGCCAGCTGTTCAGGTGCCCCGAACGCGGGAGCACCGGCTTGCCGGCGATCAGGTCGGCCACGAGGAAGAGGCAGACCTGAAAGGCGTTGCCGCCGAAGATGTCCGCGACCGCGAGCTGATGGTCGCCGAGGCGGACCGCCGCGATCCCGGAGCTGATCTCGGGCAGCGCCGAGGCCGCGGCGAGCACGGTTGCACCGAAGATGACGCCGTTCACGCCCGCCTTCGTCGCAAGCCGGTCGCCGGAGAGCTCGAGCGCCACTCCCGCGAGGAGCGTGACGACGCACGCGCCGGCGAACACGACTGCGGCACGAGCCGTCGAGCTCGTCAGCCGCGACGGCGGTGCACTCGGGGGAGGCTCGACCCGGTGGTGGGGACGCCCGGGCTTCGCCCCCGGCATCTCGATCTCCCACGCCGGAGAGTTTCGTGCGCGGTTCAGCACGTAGACGCCGAGGACCCATGACACGACGATCGCGATCGACGCCGGGCTCATCGAGCCGATCCTCACGTGCTCCGGAAGGAGCGCGCCCATCAGCACCTCCGCGACGACGAGGATCACGAGCAGGCCCTCGAGCACGGGGACGAGCGAGCCGACGAGGAACGAGAGCGCCTGCGTCCGCGAGGCGGCCGCGTCGCAGATCACGATCACCATCGTCTGGATGGCGATGCCGCCGATCAGGTTCCCGGCGGCGAGACCGAGGTTGCCCTTCGCCGCCGCCGAGATCGTGATCGCGAGCTCCGGGAGGCTTCCGGCGATCGCGAGCAGGATCAATCCACCGAGGGCCTCGCCGAGGCCGAAGCGGCGGTCGATCGTGTCCGTCGTCTTCGCGAGGCCGATGCCGGCGATCCACGTGGCCGCCGCTGCGATGACGAAGATGAGCGCGAGGACGGATGTCGAGAGCGAGCCCATGTCTCAGCTCCGCGCCGTGGGTCAGGCGTCGGGCGGGCGCTGTCCGGGATACCGCGGCAGGCCGTCGTCCGGCAGCTCGGCCCAGGCGGGCAGATACGCGACGAACTGGTGGCAGCTCGGTCGGATTCCCGGGTCGGCGTCGAACACGCCGAAGCGCACCGCGACTGCGAAGCCGTCAGGGCTCCGGCTCCACAGCGAGGAGCCGCACGCCGAGCAGAACTCCTTCGCGGATCCGCCGGCGGGTTCCCAGGCGCGAACCAGCTCCTGCCCCTGGACGACCCGGAACGACCCTTTGGCGGGGCGGGCCTGAGGCGAGCCGAACCCTCCGGTTCGCCGCTGGCAGCGCGTGCAATGGCACCAGCTCGCAAACACGGGCGGCTCGCTCACCTCGAAGCGGACGCCGCCGCAATTGCAGCCGCCGGTGAGCGGGAGCTCGGGCGCGGGCATGCTCCGAGCCTACATCCGGGCGGGAGGCTCGCCCCCGCGGATCGAGGCGTCGAGGAGCTCGATCGGATGCGCCGCCGGAAGCGGGTGCCCCGCCCGGCGCAGCGCCGCGGAGACCTGGAGCAGGCAGCCCGGATTGGCGCTGACATACAGGTCGGGGCTCGTCGCGAGCACCTTCGCGGCCTTGCGGTCGCCGAGCTCGCGCGCTGCGTCGGGCTGGACGAGGTTGTAGATCCCGGCGCTGCCGCAGCAGAGGTACTGCTCGTCCGGCTCGACGAGCTCGAGGCCCGGGATCGAGCGAAGGAGCGCGCGCGGCTCCTCCCGCACCTTCTGGGCGTGGCCGAGATGGCAAGACTCCTGGAACGCGACGCGCCGCTCCAACGGGCTCAGAGCGGGGGCCCTCCCACGCGCGATCGCCTCGGAGATGTCGACGACCGGAAGGTCGAGCTTCGCGTCCTTGAGGTGCGAGCCGCAGCCGGCCGCGTTCGTCACGATCGTCTCGACCCCGGCGGCAGCGAAGGCATCCGCCGTCCGTCGCGCAAGCGCGAGCCCCTCCTGCCGGCGGCCCGAATGGAGCGCGAGCGCGCCGCAGCACCCGCCGTAGGGTGCCGCGACCTCGTAGCCGTACGCCGCGAGGACGCGTGCCGATGCCCTATTCACCTCGCCGAAGATCACCGACTGGACGCAGCCCGTGAGCAACCCGACCCGGGCGACGCGCTCGCCGACCGCCGGCGTCTCGGCCGGCGGAGAGACGTCCTCGCGCCACCTCGGCGCGAGAGCCTTCAACGGCTTGAACGGCCCCGGCGCCGGAAGTGCGGCAAAACGGAGGGCAAAGCGGAGGCGGCGCGGATGCGGGAAGATCGCGAA
>DASZLW010000318.1:0-6428 GCA_035552175.1 Gaiellaceae bacterium
CCGCGAGCTCGGCGGCGCTCGATCCCTCCCGCACGGCGACGAAGATCGTGTTGTCCCCGGCCACGGTTCCGGCGACCTCGGGGAGCGCTGTGTCGTCGATCGCATCGGCGAGGGCGGCGGCAAAGCCACGTTGGGTGTGCACTACGAGCAGCGGCCCCGTCGGGATCATCGCTCCCGCCCAGCTTCTCAGGGCGGTTGCGAGCTGCTCGAGCCGGCGGAGGTCGGCGGCGCCCGGGCGGGCATAGATCAAGCGGCCGTTCCCGTTCCGCACCTTCACGAGCCCGAGCCGCGCCACGTCGCGCGAGACCGTCGCCTGGACGGCGTCGATTCCCTCGGCCCGGAGCGCCTCGGCGAGCTCCGCCTGGGTCGAGAGGTGCTTCTGCTCGACGAGCCGCAGGATCGCTCCCTGACGCTCGAACTTCGTCGTCATGCGCGGGAGTCGCCGAGCGTCTCGCGGAGCAGGTCGACGCCGAGATCGGCCTCTTCGGTGGTGATGGTCAGCGGGGGAGCGAGGCGCAGCGCTGTATCGCCGGCAGTGCCGACGAGCAGATTGTGCTCGAGGGCTGCATGCGCGACCGGGCCCGCGGGACGCCCGAGCTCGACCGCGAGGAGCAGGCCCGCGCCGCGGACGCCGTCGAGTTGCGCCTCGAATCGCTCGCCGATCGCTCGGACGTGCGCGAGCATCTCGTCGTCGATCGCGGCGACGACCGCGCAGGCCGCCGCGCAGGCGACCGGATTGCCGCCGAAGGTTGAGGCGTGGTCGCCCGGGACGAATCCGGTCGGCGCGTGGTCGGAGACGAGCAGCGCGCCGATCGGCAGGCCGTTCGCGAGCCCCTTCGCGAGCGTGACCGCGTCGGGCCGGACGCCGTGTCGCTGCCAGGCGAAGAACTCACCGGTGCGGCCGATCCCGGTCTGCACCTCGTCGAAGATCAGGAGCGCATCGTTCTCGTCGGCGAGCGAGCGCGCCTCCTCGAGCGTCTCCGCCGAGAGCGGGAGCACCCCTCCCTCGCCGAGGACGGGCTCCATCACGATGGCGGCGGTGTCCGGGCCGACGGCGCCGGCGAGCGTCTCGGGCGTCGCGAACCGGACGTCCGGGATCAGCGGCCGGAACGGAACTTGCTTCGCCGGCTGCCCGGTGATCGAGAGCGCTCCCATCGTCCGCCCGTGGAACGAGCCCTCGAGCGCGACGAGGCCGGTCTTGCCGGTCGACTTGCGGGCCCACTTGAGCGCGGCCTCGATCGCCTCGGCGCCGGAGTTGCAGAAGAACGCATGCGCTCCGCCGAACTTCTCGGAAAGCGCGCGGGCGAGATTCTCCATCGGCTCGGTCGAGTAGAGGTTCGAGACGTGCCAGAGACGCTCGAGCTGTTCCTTCGCGGCCGCGAGCGGCGCGGGGTGGCAGTGTCCGAGGCTGACGACGGCGATCCCGGCGATGAGGTCGAGGTAGCGCTGCCCGTCGTCGGCGATCAGCCACGTCCCCTCACCGTCGACGAACGTGATCGGGAAGCGGGCGTAGGTGGGGAGGAGCGGGGTCCCGGTGAGGACGTTCAAGGCACCCTCGGCATGCGTCCGTTGCACTTCTGTGACGGTGACTGTCCCCGGCTTGTAGGCGGCCGTTGCAGGAGGTTCTCGCCGGCTGTGACAGTTCCGTGACGGTGACTGTCCCCGGACACGGCCCTCGGTGACGTGCCACGGACGGCCAGGTCTTGAAAGGCCACCCTCATGCGGCCACCGCCGTCTGGCCGATCGAGGCTCGCACGCCGCCCCTCGCGGCCGTGACGGCGGCCCCGAGCTTCGGGATGATCCCGCCCCGGAGGCTCCCGCCCGCGAGCAGCTCGGCCGCGGCGTCGACACCGATCGAACCGACGACCTCTCCGTCGAGGATCAGGCCGTCGACGTCCGTGAGGAAGAGAAGCTCGTCTGCCTCGATCCCGATCGCGATCGCGGCGGCGGCGTCGTCGGCGTTCACGTTCAGCGCACCGCGCGGGGCGACGACCGCGATCTTCCCCGCGGCGAGCGCCGCGCGAACGGCGGGCAGCGCCGAGGGGCGCGCCTCCCCGACCAGGCCGAGCCCGCGCACTGGAACGGGCGCGAGCTCGAGGCCGATGTCGTCGCCGAAGAGCGAGGCGGCCCGCTCACCGATTGCCGCGACGAGAGCGGCGTTGACGACCACGAGCGAGGCCTGAACGATTGCGAGCGCCTCGGGCGAGGTGATCCGGCGGCCGTCGACGAACTCGACCGGGATCCCGGCGCGTTCCATCTCGACAGAGATCTGCGGCCCGGCCCCGTGGACGACGCACACCTCGTTCTCGCGCGCGAGCTCGAGCACCGCGGCGGCCGACCGGTCCGCGACCGCGCCCCCGACCTTGACGACGAGCCGGCTCACGTGCGGTAGTCCGCGTTGATGCGGACGTAGTCGTAGGAGAGATCGGTGGTCAGGTATCCAGCGCGCCCCTCACCGAGCCCCAGGTCGAGGTCGATCGTGCAACTCGGGCCCGAGACGTCGGGCTCGACGTCCGTCGGTGCGCCCTCGTCGAGAACCACCGTACCGTTGTAGCGGAGGGTGATCTTCTCCGCCTCGACCGTCGCGTAGCCGCCGTTCCAGGGCGCGCTCCCGGCGGCCATCAGCACCCTGCCCCAGTTCGCGTCGTGCCCGAAGAGGGCCGTCTTCACGAGGGGGGAGGTGGCGATCCGCCGCGCGATCGCGCGTGCCTGCACATCGTCGACCGCCCCCGAGACGTTGATCTCGGCCAGCACGGTGATCCCCTCTCCGTCGGCCACGACCTGCCGCGCGAGGTCGGCGCACACCTCGCCGAGTGCCTCCGCGAAGGCTTCGTCGTCCCGCTCGACGCCGCTCGCGCCGTTCGCGAGCAGGATCACGCAGTCGTTCGTCGACGGCTCGCCGTCGACCGAGATCGAGTTGAACGACGCCTCGACAGCCGGTCGCAGGAACTCGATTGCCTCGCCGGCCTCGAGCGGATAGTCGGTCGTGACCACCGCGAGCATCGTCGCGAGATCCGGATGGATCATCCCCGAGCCCTTCGTCATCCCGCCGATTGTGAACCCGCCCCGCGCGACTGCAGCTTCCTTCGCGCGCGTATCGGTGGTCATGATCGCCTCGGCCGCCGCCCCACCGCCGTCGGCGGACAGAGCCGCTGAGGCGGGATCGAGCCCGGGCAGGAGCTTGTGCAGCGGGAGCCGCGCGCCGATCACGCCGGTCGAGAGGACGAGCACCTCCTCCGCCGTGAGGTCGAGGAGCCGGCCGGCCTCGGCGGCTGTCGCCAGCGCGTCGAGCTTTCCGCGCTCGCCCGTCGCGGCGTTCGCGACGCCCGAGTTGATGACGACGGCCTGCGGATCGGCGAGCGCCAGATGCTCCCGCGAGACCTGGAGGCACGCCGCCTGAACCCTGTTGCGCGTGAACATCGCCGCCCCGACCGCGTGCGGCACGGACCGCACGATCGCGAGATCCTTCCGGTCCCGCCGCCGGATCCCCGCCGCCACGCCCGACGCGACGAATCCCTTCGCCGCGGTCACGCTCATCGGTGGCTCCTCAACCTGTGGCCCCACATCTGTGCCGCCTCACGCCTGCCCCTCAAACCAGGACGCTCCCGAGCCGGAGCCCGGCCGTCGGCGGATGCCCGAGCGCCAGGTTCGCGTTCTGGATCGCCTGACCCGCCGCGCCCTTGCCGAGGTTGTCCTCGGCACAGATGACGATCGTCATCCCGGTCGCACCATCCGAGAACACGCCGATCTCCGCAGCGTCGGTCCCCTGGACGCGCCCGATCTCGGGCTCGATGCCCTCCGGCAGCACGCGCACGACCGGGCTTCCCGCATACGCCTCGACGAGCAGCGCGCGGATGTCCGCGTCCGACCGGACGTAACACGTCGCGAGCAGCCCGCGCCGCACGGGAAGCAGATGCGGCACGAACGTGACGGCGCGCCCGAGGATCTGCCCGATCTCGGGCGCGTGACGATGCCCGCCGACGGCGTACGGGGAGAAGTTCTCGAGCACGGCGCCGGCGTGCGAACGCTCGCGGAGCGTCTTGCCGGCGCCGGTCATCCCCGACTTCGCGTCGACGACGATGTCCCCCTCGACCACGTCGCGGATCGGCCAGAGCGAAAGGAGCGTCGCGGTCGCATAACAACCGGGATTCGCGATCAGCGGGCCCGCGGCAGGATGCACCTCCGGCAAGCCGTAGCTCCAGGCACCCGGGGTCAGGCCGTACCACTGCTCCGCGAGCGCCTGGTCGGCGAGCCGGTGGACGCCGCCCAGGTCGATCACGACGGCGCCTTCGGGCGGCTCGAACGCGGCTGCCGGCTCGTTGCCGAGGCACAGGAAGATCAGGTCGGCGCCGCTTCCGCCCGCCTCGACGTTCGACGAGAACATCGGCACGCTGCTGTCGAGGCGCGGGTCGAGCGCGTGCGCAGGGCGGCCTGCGAGCGAATCGGAGCCGAGGGCGACGAGCTCGAGCCCGGGATGGGCGAGCACCCGGTCGAGCGTCTCCTGGCCGGTGTAGCCGGCCGAGCCGAGGATTGCGACCGAGTGTCTGGCGACATCGTTCATCGTGTGCGTATTATGCACAAAGATGGAATCTATGCAGACGCGCTCTTCGCCGGGATCGCCGCACCTGCTCGTGCTCGAGGACGGCACCGAGTTCCCCGGCATCTCGGTCGGCGCGCCGGGCGTCGCGGCAGGCGAGGCCTGCTTCACGACCGCGATGACGGGCTACGAGGAGGCGGTCACCGACCCGAGCTATGTGGCACAGGTGCTGTGCTTCTCGTACCCGCTGATCGGAACCTACGGCGTCGACGAGTCGCGGATGGAGTCCGGCCGCGTCCAGTGCGAGGGCGTCGTGATGCGCGACGCGCGACCCGGGTTCGCGGCGTGGCTCCGTGCGAAGGGCGTCGTCGCGCTCACCGGAGTCGACACGCGGACGTTCGTCCGGAAGATCCGCGACGGGGGCGCACTTCGCTGCGCGCTCGGCGAGGCGACGGCCGGGGAGCTGCAGGAGCTCGCACTCGCCGAGCAGCCGATCGACGGCTTCCCGCTGAAACGGCAGGTCGGGGCGACCGAGCCGGCGGTCGTCGGCCGCGGCCCGCGCGTCGTCGTCGTCGATCTCGGCTCCAAGCGGTCGATCCCGCGGCGGCTCGCCGGCGCAGGGCTCGAGGCCTACGTCGTCCCGGGAAGCTGGGACGCGGACGCGATCATGGACGCACGCCCGAGGGCCGTGCTGATCGCGAACGGCCCCGGCGACCCGGCCGTGCTGACGGATCAGGTCGAGACGATCCGGAACCTGCTCGGCAGGGTGCCGCTCTTCGGCGTCTGCCTCGGCCATCAGCTCCTCGGCCTCGCGCTCGGCCACCAGACCTTCAAGCTCCCGTTCGGCCACCGCGGCGCGAACCATCCGGTGCGCGACGTCGAGACGGGCCGCGTCCTCGTCACCGTGCAGAACCACGGGTTCGCGGTGATCGCCGAGGGCGACATCTCGCACGTCTCCCTGAACGACGGAACCTGCGAGGGCCTCGCGGGCGACGGATTCGAAAGCGTGCAGTTCCATCCCGAAGCGTCGCCCGGACCACTCGACGCGCTCCCGTTCTTCGACCGCCTGGCCGAGACGTGCCGAAGCGCACCGACCTTCGCTCGATCCTGATCCTCGGGTCCGGGCCGATCCGGATCGGGCAGGCCTGCGAGTTCGACTACTCCGGCGCCCAGGCCTGCCGGGTGCTCCGCCGCGAGGGCTTCCGCGTCGTGCTCGTGAACTCGAATCCGGCGACGATCATGACGGATCCGGAATGGGCGGATGCGACGTACCTCGAGCCGCTCGATCCCGAGACCGTCCTCGAGGTGATCGAGCGCGAGCGGCCCGACGCCGTGCTGCCGACGCTCGGCGGCCAGACCGCGCTGAACCTCGCCGTCGCCCTCGCGCCGCACCTCGAACCGCTCGGGATCGAGCTCATCGGCGCCGACCTCGAGGCGATCAACCGCGCCGAGGATCGCGAGCTCTTCCGCTCGACCGTCCACTCCGTCGGGATCCCGACACCGCGGAGCGTGGTCGCCCACACCTCCGAGATCGACTTCCCCGTGCCCGCGATCGTCCGCCCGGCGTTCACGCTCGGCGGCACCGGCGGCGGGATCGCCTTCACGTCCGAGGAGCTCCGCGTCGCAGTCGACCGCGGCCTCGCCGCAAGCCCGGTGAACCAGGTGCTCGTCGAGGAGTACCTCGCAGGCTGGCAGGAACACGAGCTCGAGGTGATGTGCGACGCACGCGGCAACGCCGTCGTCGTCTGCTCGATCGAGAACCTCGACCCGATGGGAGTCCACACCGGCGACTCGTGGACGGTCGCGCCGCAGCAGACGCTCCCCGATCCCGTCTACCAGCAGCTCCGCGAGGCGGCCTTCGCGACGGCACGCGCAGTGGGCGTCGCGACCG
>DASZLW010000319.1:0-5664 GCA_035552175.1 Gaiellaceae bacterium
AGACAGCAGTTGAGGGCCAGCAGTTCAGAGACAGCAGTTCGTTAGCCCTGACAGCGCCGGACAAGAGAGGAAAACGATGAAGCCGAGGGTGCTCCGTATCTCGATCGCCGTAGCTGCGCTGGCCTTCGCTCTGACGAGCACCGCGCTCGCAGGCCGTGCCAGTCACACGGCGGCGACACAGGTCAAGGTGACGTTCACCGATTCGACGTTCCGGCTCTCGAACGTCAGCCTCCAGTCCGGGGCCACGACGTTCGTCGTCGTCAACCGGGGCAAGAAGCACCATGTCTTCACGATCAAGGGCCCCGGCGTGAACGGGATGCACACTGCGACGCTCGCGGCCGGAAAGAGCGCGACGCTCACCGTCAAGCTGCGTGCCGGCGCGTACGTGATCTCCGATCCGGTCGGTCTCGGGCCCTATAACGTGCAGTTCCTCGACGTCGTCCCGAGTGCGGTTCTCACCGGCACCGGCGGCACGAACGTCGTCGCGCCACCGGTCACACCGCCTCCGATGTGCGGGGCGACCTATACCCCGTGAGCTTTCCCTGGTCGAAGCCGCTTCGGGCCGGCCAGACCGCATCATCGATGGCACAGCAACAGCGGAAAGCACGGCATAGGCTCTTGGCGGTAGCACTGGCCGTGTTCGCAGCCTCCACCGTCGCGTCGACCGCCTCGCTTGCCACGGCAAGCCCGGCGACCCCGGCCGCAAAGGTCAGCGCGAACATCGTGGGCAGGCAGCTCTACCGCACGTACTGCGGCCAGTGCCATGCGCTCGCACAGGCACTGTCAGCCGGCTTCGGGAGCAACACGACAGGGATCAGCCGCAACGGCGGCCCGAGCTTCAACGAGCTGCGGGTCTCCTACGCCTCGAGCGTGAACGCCGTCACGGAGCCGACGGGAGGGCACGAGAAGATCAGGACCAAGATCAACCCGAAGCAGCTGAACGAAGTAGCCGCCTACATCGCGCGGATCACCATCCATAACCCCATTCCCGCACTCTCGACCGACGGGTAGCCGGTCGGGCGACGGTTCCGGCAACGCACTGATGGTCCCCACGCACCACTTCGCATCGAGGACACTTGCGAGGCTCCGGCGCGCCCTCTCCGTCTCCATCCTCGCCGGCGCAGTCGCGTGCGTGCTCGCTGCCTCCGCCGCTGTCGGCGCCCCGTCCGGGAGCGGCCACACCGTTTTCAAGGTGGTGGCCTCGAACCTGAGCAATCCGCGCAAGCTCTTCGTCGCCGCAGACGGCTCGGTCTACGTCACCGAGGCCGGGACGGGAGGCCGCGACACCTGCCTGGGCAAGGGCGCCAACGAGGTGTGCGTCGGATTGACCGGCTCGATCACGAGGATCGCAGGAAGCGCCCGGAAGCGGGTGTTGACGGGCTTGTGGTCCGGCGCCGATCTCAAGGGCGAGCAGGCCCAGGGACCGGCCGACGTCGTCGTGCGTGGTGGAACGTACTACGTCCTCCTTCAGGACGGCTCCATCAACGCGAAAGGCTTCAATACGCTCGGCCCTGACGCTGCGACCGCCGGCGACCTCGTCTCGACGCCCGCCGGCAGAGCGCGTCCGGCAGTGGTCGTGAACTTCGCCGCCTTCGAGGTAGCGAACGACCCCGATCACGGCGCCGGGCCGGGCGCGAAGCTCGGAGATCCACCCATCGACAGCGACCCCTATGCGTTCACGCCGTTCCGCGGCGGCTTCGCCGTCGTCGACGCCGCCGGCAACGATCTCCTCTGGATCGACCCGAAAGGGGCGGTGTCGGTACTTGCCGTCTTCCCGACCCAGACCGAGAAGCTCACCCCGTCGATCGCGCGAAAGATCGGTGCCTCCCCGACGACGACCTCGATCGACGTGCAGGCCGTCCCCAGCAGCGTCGCCGTCGGCCCGGACGGGGCGCTCTACGTCGGCGAGCTGACCGGGCTGCCGTTCACGCCGCGCACGGCGCGCATCTGGCGAATCGTCCCGGGGCACAAGATGTCGCTCTATGCGAGCGGGTTCACGAACATCTCCGATCTCGCCTTCGACGGAAAGAACCTGCTTGTCCTCGAAATCGACGCCCAGGGCCTTCTGCATCCGAAAGCCTCGGGAGCGCTGATCCGGCTCGCCCCGAACGGCAAGCGCACCCTGCTTGCGAGCACCGGGCTCGTCGATCCCACCGGGCTCGCCGTCGGGAACGGCTCGATCTACATCTCGAACGACGGCCTCTTCCCGAGCTCCGGCCCGGGGCCGCACGGGGAGCTCGTGAGCCTCCCCGCCTCGCTGGGCTCCTGAGCGAAGAGGCTCGGGGACGGCGCGCGCGACGCGACCGCAACTTCGAGGAGCAGGAGCGTCCGCCCGGTCAGGCGTGTGCGGAGTCGGCGCAACGGGAGAAGAACTCGATCATCGTGCGCGTCCCGAGCTCGAAGCTCTCGAGCGCGAACTGCTCGTTCGGGGCGTGGGCACCGTCCTCGGGCAGGCCGAAACCGAGCAGGAGCGGGTCGACCCCGAGCCGGCGCTTCGCGATCTCGGCCACGGGCACGGACCAACCGCTACGGAAGAAAAGAGGGGGTCGTCCGTAGGTCGCCGCCAGCGCGGCCTCTGCGGCCCGCACGAGCGGATCGTCCCGCGACATCTCGATCGGCGTCGCGCCCGGAAGCGTCCATTCGATCGTGAGCGACGCCTCGGCCGGACAATGTCGCTCGAGGTGCTCGACGAGACGGTCGAGCAGGGGCTGCGGCTCCTGGTGGGGCACCAGGCGGCACGAGAGCTTGGCGTGCGCCTCTCGCGGGATCACCGTCTTGATGCCCTCTCCGCTGAAGCCGCCCCAGACGCCGTGGAGGTCGAGCGTCGGCCGTTTCCACATCCGCTCGAGCGGCCCGTGCTCGCCGTCCTCGCCGATCAGAAGCTTCGCGCCGATCTGTTCGCGTAGCTCCTCCGGGTCGAACGGAAGCTCTTCCCACCGGCGCACCTCCTCCGCAGCCGGTGGCTCGACCCCGTCGTAGAATCCCTCGACGGCGACGACGCCGCGCTCGTCCCGGAGCGTGGCGAGCAGCCGCACGAGCGCGTCGAGCGCATTCGGAGCGACCCCTCCGTACATTCCCGAGTGCAGGTCCGTGGACGCCGTCTCGAGCCGCAGCTGCAACGCCGCCATCCCGCGAAGCGAGAGCGGGATCGACGGAACCCCCTTCGCGTACTGAGCCGAGTCCGAGATCACGAGCGCGTCGCAGCGGAGGCGCTCCCGCTCGTTCTCCATGAACGTGTCGAGATTGTCGGCGCGAAGCTCCTCCTCGCCCTCGATCAGCACCTTGACATTGCAGGCCAGGCCGCCGTCGACCGCGATCAGCGTCTCGAGGGCCTTCAGGTAGACGAAGAGCGGCCCCTTGTTGTCGGTCGCGCCCCGGGCGTAGATCTGCCCGTCGCGGATCGTCGGCTCGAACGGCGGTGTCCGCCAGAGCTCGAGCGGGTCGGCGGGCTGGACGTCGTAGTGGCCGTAGACGAGAAGGGTCGGAGCAGCCGGGCCCGCCTCGAGCAGCTCGCCGAAGACGATCGGGTTGCCGCCCGTCTCGAGCTGCTCGACGTCCCGGATCCCGATCGACTCGAGGTGAGCGGCCACCCAGTCCGCACATCGGCCGATGTCGGCCGCGTGTTGGGGGAGCGTGCTGATGCTCGGGATGCGCAGGTACTCGACGAGCTCGCCGAGATGCCGATCGTACCTCTCGGCAAGATACGCCTCGTGGGCGGCGCTCAAAGCGGCTTCACCTCGATCAAACGGTGGCGAGGATCGAGGTAGAGCGAGATGCCGTCGCCGAGGAGGTTGATCCCGAGCACGAGCGCGACCAGCGCGATCCCGGGATAGATCGCGAGCCACGAGGCATTGAAGAGGGCCTCTCGTCCGTCGAAGAGCATCGATCCGAGGGAGGGGTCGGGCGGTTGGACGCCGAGGCCCAGGTAGCTCAGACCGGCCTCGAGGAGGATCGCGACCGAGACGTTCAGGGTTGCAAGTGCCGTCGCCGAGGGCAGCAGGTGGGGAAGGATATGGCGGCGCAGGATCGCCGGGTGGCGCACGCCGATGGCTCGTGCGGCCCGCACGAAGTCCCGCTCTCGTAGCGCGAGCGTCTCGGCACGCGCGGTTCTCGCGTAGGTCATCCACTGGGTGAAGGCGATCACGAGGATCAGGTTACGGATGCCGCCGCCGACGACGGCGAGCACGCTCAGCGCGAGCAGGACGATCGGGATCGCGAGCACGGCGTCGACCGAGCGCATGATCACGTCGTCGACCCAGCCGCCGAAGTACCCCGCGAGCATCCCGACGAGCACGCCCACGACTCCTGCGATTGCGACCGACGCGGCGCCGATCTCGAGAGAGATCCCGACCGCGACCGTGATGCGCGCGAGCACGTCGCGGCCCAGCTCGTCGGTTCCGAGCAGGTGTCCGGCGGTCCCGGGCGGATCGAACGTCTCGATCAGGTTCTGGTTGTACGCCGGACCGTGCAGGAAGGCCCCGGCAACGGCGAGACAGACGAAGGCGAGCACGATCGCGAGCCCGATCCCGGCCGTCGGCGAGCTGAAGGCGAAGGAACGGACGCGCGCGAGCCCGCGGGCGGCGATTCCGGGACGCCGGCCGATCCCGGCCGGGGCGGCGGTCGTCGTCATCCACGCCCGCCTCTCACGCCGCAACCGCCTGGGCGTCCCGGATGCGCGGGTCGAGCGCGAAGTAGGCGAAGTCGACGAGCAGGTTCAGTCCGACGATGATCGCCCCCGTCAGGAGCGTGACCGCCTCGACGACCGCGTAGTCACGAGCCTCGATCGCCTGAATCGTGAGCCAGCCGACGCCCGGCCACGTGAAGATCTGCTCCGTGATCACGGCGCCGCTCAGCAGCTGGCCGATCGTGATCCCGCCGACGGTCACGACAGGGATGAGGCCGTTTCGGAGCACGTGGCGCCCGAGCACCGTGTAGGGCCGGAGGCCTTTCGCGCGCGCCGTGCGGACGTAGTCCTGCGGCAGGACCGACGCGACGCTCGAGCGCGTGATTCGCGCGAAGGTGACGAGTGGAAGCGTCGAAAGCGTCACGGCCGGCATGATCAGCGACTCGAAGCCGCTGCGACCTCCGATCGGCAGCAGCTGGAGGTCGACACCGAGCCAGAGGATCAAGAGGATCGCGAGCCAGAAGGACGGAATTGCCTGTCCGATCGTGAGCAGCGTCGTGGTGGCGATGTCGCCCGCGCGGCCGTGATGGATTGCCGCGAAGATTCCGAGCGGGACGCCGATCACGAGCGCCAGCGCGAGTGAGGCGAGCGCGAGCTCGGCCGTCGCCGGGATGTGGCTCGCGACCAGCGGCAGCGCCGCGGTCTGGAAGCGGATCGACTGACCGAAGTTGCCTCGCACGGCATGCTCGAGGAACGTCCAGTACTGGACGATCAGCGACCTGTTGAGCCCGAGCGAGTGGATCAGCGTCGTCCGCTCCGAGGTCGGGGCGCCTTCGGGGAGAAGCAGGTCGACCGGGCTCCCCGAGAGACGCGAGATCACGAACACGATCACGGTCAGCAACCAGAGGACGACGACCGACTGGACGACGCGGCGCAGAAGGTAGCGCTGCATTTACCTGTATCTCCCGAACCTGTGTCTCCCGAACCTGTGTCTCCCGCACGGGCGGAGGGCCTGGTGGTGCGGCCGGTCGAGCCGGCCG
>DASZLW010000320.1:0-4535 GCA_035552175.1 Gaiellaceae bacterium
CGCTCTCCGACCGTACCGAGGTGTGCGTCCAGGGGGCGCGGCTCGACGAGACGCTCTACGCCGGAACGATCCCGCGGACGCTCGCCGACTACGAGGCCGACGCGGGCGAGCCTGCCGTGCCCCCGCCCTCCGAGCTCGAGCTGATCAAGTGGCGCGACGTCTCGACCGGCCCCGGCGACCTCCTCGAGGACATCGACCGGCTCCAGGGGGCCGGCATCCCGATCGGCTGGGAGCTCCTCGACAATCCCTGGGAGACGGGAGGCTGCAACGGCCTGCTCACCTTCGACAGGACCGACTTCCCGGACCCGGCCGCGATGATCCGCGAGATCCACGCACACGGCGTGAAGTTCATGCTCTGGATCTCGCCGCGGGAGACCTGCGCCCAGGGCTACCCGCCCGGAAGCCTGATCGGCTCCCCGGGCGACGGCAAGATCCTCGACCTGCGAGACCCGGCTGCCGTTGCCGAGTTCCGGAAGCGGCTCGAGCGTCTCGTCGCACTTGGCGTCGACGGCTTCAAGGGCGACCGGGGCGACGAGAACGACCTGCAGGAGATCGCGCCCGCCCTCGACAACGAGTATCCGCTCCTCTACGCGAAGGCAGCGATCGCGACGCTGCCGAAGGGCGGTGCCGCGATCTTCCGGGCCGCGACCGTCGGCTCGCAGGCCGTGCTTCCGGGGATCTGGGCCGGCGACCAGGATCAGGGGTGGGACGGCCTCGAGCAGGCGGTGATGTCGGGCGAGACCGCGGGGATGAGCGGATTCCCGACGTGGGGCTCCGACATCGGGGGGTACGCCGGCCCGCCCGTGACCGCGGCCGTGTTCGAGCGCTGGGCGCAGCTCGGCGCCGTGTCACCCGTGTTCGAGGTGGGAGGCAGGAGCGGGAACGCGACCCCGTGGACCCTCGGCCCCGAGGCGATGCAGGTGCTGAAGGGCTCGGCGATCCTCCACTACGAACTCTTCCCCTACCTCTACGGGCTCCTGCGCCACCACCAGCCGGTGCTCAGGCCGCTCGGCTACGGCTATCCCGACGACCCGCAGTCCTGGGCGTCGCCCGGGATCCTGCTCGTCGGCCCCGACCTCCTCGCCGCCCCGGTCACCGGCCAGGGGACGACGCCGAGCGTGTACCTCCCGCCGGGAAGCTGGGTCGACCTCTATACCGGCGCGATCGTGGAGGGCGGCGGCCCGTCGTTCACGCGCCAGACGCCGATGAGCCAGTTCCCGCTCTATGCCCGTGCGGGCTCCGTGCTGCCGTTCGACCTGCGCACGGCGACCGGCTCCTGGTGGGGGACGAACGAGCTGACGCATCCCGGCCGTGCGGGATTCCTGGCGACGGACGGCGCGATCCTCGCGCTCGACCAGCAGCCGCACGACGTGCAGCTCTTCGTGCCGGTCGGAGAGAAGCCGACCCGCGTCACGATCGGCGGCAAACCCGTCTCGTGGAGCTGGAATGCGGGGCCCTTGCCCGGCGTCGTCGTGCGGCTCCACGGCCCCACGCTCCACGGCAGGATCCTCGCGTCCTAGGATTCAGCCGATGGCAGTCGCCGAGGAGATGCCGCCGCCCGAGGACGAGCGCGCGGCCCGCCCCTACCTGCTCCGCCGCAGCCCGCTCGAAACCTTCGCGCGGCGGGCCGTCAGCGTGCTCGTGCTCGCCGCGATCGACGTTGCCGGGCTGACGGTCGGCCTGTACGCGGCGATCCTGCTCCGCGCGCTCGTGCGTGACCCGACGCCGGTCCGCTGGCACGCGCTCTGGGAGCAGGAGAACGACTGGCTCGCGTTCCTGATCCTGCTCATGCTGCTCGTCTTCTGGCGCAACCGCCTGTATGGGCCGAGGGAGCTTCGGGAGGGAGCGGGGAAGATCGTCTCGTCGGTCGTCCTCGTCGCCGCCCTCGCACTCGCGTTCGCGATCGGGACGAGCCAGCACTTCACGACCTTCGGTCTCTACGTGGTCGCCTCCGTGACGATCGCGACGACGATCAGCGTGTTCCGCGGCACCTACGAGGGCGTGACCCGTGCCGTCCTGCGCTCCGTGGGCGTGCGCCGGAGGGTCCTGCTCGTCGGGATGACGGAGCAGGTCGCGAGTCTCCGGACCTCGCTCGGCTCGAGCCGGAGCGGGATCGACTACGAGTTCGTCGGGCACGTGACCCCCGGCGAGGGCGTCCGCGCCGCGCTTCTCGCCGACGGGCTCGACGAGCTGATCGTCGCCGACGACGGTCTCATCGAAGCGGAGCTGTTCGAGATCGTCGACGCCGCGCACCGGGCGGGGGTGAAGGTGCGAGTCGCCCCGCGGACGACCGAGCTCCTGATCGAGCGGGGCGAGTACATCCCGGGCCAGGGCGTGCCGCTCTTCGAGCTGCGCCCGCCGGTCCTCGCGGGCGCCGACTGGTTGCTGAAGCGGCTCTTCGACATGGTCGTCGCCGTGGCCGTCGTCGTCGTCGGGCTGCCGTTCTGGCTCCTGATCGCGCTCCTCGTGAAGTCGACCTCGCGCGGCCCGGTCTTCTTCTCGGACCGGCGGATCGGGCTCGGGGAGAAGCAGTTCCGGATGCTCAAGTTCCGGACGATGGTGGTGGGCGCCGAGACGCGGCAGGCGGCCCTCGAGTCGGAGAACGAGGCGACGGGCGCTCTCTTCAAGATCCGCAACGATCCTCGCGTCACGCACGTCGGCCGGCTCCTGCGGCGCTTCTCGATCGACGAGATCCCGAACGTGATCAACGTGCTCCGCGGCGAGATGTCGCTCGTCGGCCCTCGCCCGCTGCCGATCCGCGACCACGACCGCCTCGAGCCGTGGCACCGACGCCGCTCGAACGTACTCCCGGGCATGACCGGCCTGTGGCAGATCGCCGGCCGCAGTGACCTCACCTTCGACGACCTCGTGCGCCTCGACTTCTACTACCTCGAGAACTGGTCGCTCTGGCTCGACATCACGATCCTCGTGAAGACGCTTCCGGCCGTCGCCGCGCGCCGCGGCGCCTACTGACCTTCCGGACGAACGAGGTCCTGTCGCTGGTTGCCGCTACACGCGCCGGCTGAGGCCGAGCCAGCCGCGCAGCCGGTCGCCGAACGAGGTTCCCTCCGACGAGATCACGACCGACGGCGGCGGCTCCTCGAATGTCTCGAGTGCCTCGGCCTCCGCCGCCGTCAGCTTCAACGTCACGCGTCCCGGGCGGATCTCTCCGATCTGCTCGGCCGGGACGTAGCGCGTCGGGCCCGTCTTCCCGAACCCTGTCTTCCCGACTCCTGTCTTCCCGACCCCCGCCTGCCCGACCCGGACCGCGAGGCCGTCGAAGATGTCCTGCTCGCGGTCGCCGGTCAGCTCGGAGACCGATCCGATCTCCACGCCGTCGGAGGCGGCGACCGTCCACCCCGGCTCGATCTCGAGCCACGAAACCGGATCCGCCCCCGAGCTCATCAGAGCCGGAAGAGGCTCCCGATCAGGCTCTGTCCGAGCCCGATCCCGCCGCCCATCATCATCGCCTGCCCGAACCCGCCGTTGAGGAACCCGCCGAACGGATGGCCCATGCCGCCGCCCATCATCCCGCCGCCCATCATCCCGCCGAACATCCCGCCCTGCTGAACCGGCTGCTGCTGCTGCTGCTGTTCCTCCTGCGGCTCGTGGCCCGGGGCGTAGAGCGGCGGCTTCTCCTCGACCGCCGTCGCGACGTAGGCGTGGATCGCCTGTAGCAGCGTGTTCGCCTGGGTCTGCTCGTCGCTGATGTCCTGCGCGACCGTCTTCAGGTCGACGAGCCACGCGGTCGCATTCGCGTCCCCGGCCTGACCCGCCGCCTGCATCTTCGTGGCGAGGTCCTGCACCGACTTCGCGACATCCTGGAACTCGGTCTGAAGCTTTGCGTACTCCTGGTCGATCGTCTGTGCGTCCATGCGCAGATGATCGCACGCGCCGGCCCCCTCCGGGGCCCGCGCCACCGCCCTTTACGGTGACGTAACCCGCCCCTGCGAAACTATCGCGAATGCGGGCAACGAAGCTCCTGTGCATCGCCTCGGCGGTCGATCTCGACCATCGCTACGGCTGCACGCCCGCGTGGTGGCAGCTCTGGAAGGGCCTCCACGACGAAGGGGTCGAGCTCATCGTCACCCCCTACCGCGGCCGCCCGATCGAGACCCCGTGGTGGCGCTCGGCACCGAACCCGGCCTACCTCGAGGGCGAGTCGTACGCGCGGGCCCTCGACGTGGTCGCCGCGCTCAAGGGCGACCGGCGCCTGCGCCGCAACGAGGACTCGCCCCCCGACTCGCTCGTCGACAAGGCGACCCGCGAGGCGATCTGGCGCATCGTCACGCCGCGCTGGCGCCGGCACCTCGAGCGGCTCGTCGAACGTGAGCGCCCCGACGCGGTCGTCGTCTTCACGGTCCCGATGGCCCACTTCCGGGGAATCCCGCAGACGCTCCGCGACCGGTTCGACATCCCGGTCGTCTTCTACGACGGCGACGTCCCGATGAGCCTGCCCCAGTTCGGCGGGATGGACGCCGGCTTCAACTACTACCACGGCGCCGATCCGGGCGAGTACGACCTCGTGATCTCGA
>DASZLW010000321.1:0-2893 GCA_035552175.1 Gaiellaceae bacterium
CCTGGTCGACCTGATGCGCGAGACGATCGAGCGACCCGAGGCGCTGGTCGACGTGACGGCCCTGTCGAGCGCGATCGAGGACACGGGGGACGGGGACGGCGGTCTGCTGATCGGTGCCTCGGCCCGCAACACGGCCGTGGCGGAGAACCGGGCCGTGAGGGTGCGTTACCCGATGCTCGCGCGTGCCATCGTTGCCGGTGCCTCGCCCCAGATCCGCAACATGGCCACGGTCGGCGGGAACCTGCTCCAGCGCACGCGCTGTACCTATTTCTACGACGCAGATGGCTCCCGCTGCAACAAGCGCTCCCCCGGCCAGGGCTGCGACGCGATCGACGGCCTCAACCGCACGCACGCGATCCTCGGCACGTCGCCGGCCTGCGTCGCGACGCATCCGTCGGATATGTGTGTCGCCCTCGCGGCGCTCGATGCCGTCGTGCATCTCCGGAGCGCGAACGGAGAGCGCGCGCTGCCGCTGACCGACCTCCACCGCCTGCCCGAGGATCATCCGGAGCTCGAAACGGTGCTCGAGCCCGGCGAGCTGATCACCGCCGTCGAGCTGCCGGCGTTGGCCTTCGCCGCGCACTCGACCTATCGCAAGGTGCGCGACCGGGCCAGCTATGCGTTTGCTCTCGTCTCGGTCGCGGCGGCGCTCGAGGTCGAAGACGGCACGATCCGGGACGTGCGACTTGCACTGGGCGGCGTCGCGTCCAAACCCTGGCGTGCCTGGAAGGCCGAGGAGGCGCTCAGAGGCAAGCCGGCCAACGAGGACAGCTTCCGCGCGGCGGCCGAGGCGGAGCTCGCCGACGCCCGGCCGCTTCGCGACAATGCATTCAAGCTCGAGCTTGCCCGACGAACGATCGGCGCGGTGCTCGACGAACTGTCAGGAGGTGGGGCGTGAGCATTGTCGGAGACTCCGTTCAGGCCGAGTCGCAGACCGCGGTACCACTCGGCCCCGAGAGCTGGGAGCCCGGAAGCGAGCCCGATCCGCTGATCCGGCACGAGCGCGGGTCGATCGGCGCGCCGGTATCGCGCCTCGACGGCGCGCTGAAGGTCACGGGTGCCGCCCGCTTCGCCGCCGAGGTACGGCTGGAGGGCATGGTCTACGCCGCGCTCGTCTTCAGCACGATTGCGAAGGGCCGGCTCGCCACGATCGACACGGGTGCGGCAGAGGAGGCACCCGGCGTCGTGTTGGTGATGACGCACCGAAACGCTCCGCGGATGAACCCGTCGCCGCTTTTGCTGACGTCGGAGAAGGCAGCGGGCGGAGATGACCTTCCGGTCATGCAGGACGATCGAATCCACTGGAACGGCCAGCCCATCGCGCTCGTGCTCGCCGAGACCCAGGAGCAGGCAGACCACGCCGTGTCACTGATCCGTGCGACGTACGAGATCGAGGAGGCGACGACCGCTTTCGAGCAGGCGAAGCTCCACGCGCGACCGGCGTTGTTCGGAGGAGAGCCGCTGAGCGACGAGCTCGGAGATGCCGAGGCAGCGCTCGCTGCAGCGCCGTACAGCGTCGACGTCACCTACCGCACGCCGTTCCAGAACCACAACGCGATCGAGCCGCACGCGGCGACGGTCGCATGGGACGGGGATGAGCTGATCGTCCACGACGCCTCTCAGGGCGTGACGCACATGGCGTGGTCGCTTGCGGACATCTTCGACCTCGAAGAGGATCAAGTCCACGTGACGGCAAGCTTCGTCGGCGGCGCATTCGGCGGCAAGACGATGTGGCAGCATCACGTCCTGGGGGCCGCGGCTTCCAGGCTCGCGTCGCGTCCGGTCAGGATCGCGCTCTCGCGCGAGGGCGTCTACCGGGTCGTCGGCGGGCGCACTGCCACCGAGCAGCGGGTCGCGCTCGGGGCCACGGCAGACGGGCGCTTTCAATCCCTGATCCATACAGGCACCGTCGCGATGACTCGACACAACAACGTGCCCGAGCCGTTCATCCTGCCCGCGCGCTGCCTCTACGCGGCCGACAATCTGAAGCTCGGCGTCCACATCGCGGACCTCGACATGCTCGCCAACACCTTCATGCGCGCACCGGGCGAGTCGGTCGGCAGCTTCGCGCTGGAATGTGCGATCGACGAGCTCGCTGAGCGGATCGGGATCGACCCGATCGAGCTGAGAATTCGCAACGAGCCCGACGCCGATCCGATCTCCGGCAAGGCGTTCTCCTCGCGACATCTCGTCGAGGCTTTTCGGATGGGTGCCGAGCGGTTCGGATGGAGCAAGCGGGATCCGAAGCCCGGCGCCCGCCGTGAGGGCGAATGGCTCATCGGAATGGGCTGTGCGACCGCCACCTACCCGTACCACCGCTTTCCCGGAGGCGCCGCGCGGATCACGCTCACCAGGGACGGCCGCGCCACGGTCGAGGTCGCGGCGCACGAGGCGGGCATGGGGACGGCGACCGTCCAGACACAGGTCACCGCCGAACGCCTCGGCCTCCCGCTCGAGCAGGTGACCTTCGCCTATGGAGACTCGTCATTTCCCGGTGTGATCCTGGCCGGTGGATCGCAGCAGGCCGCGTCGATCGGGGGCGCCGTGATCGCCGCTCATCGGAAGCTCGTGACGGAGCTTCTCGAGCTCGCCGACATCGGGTCGCCGCTTGCCGGCCTCAGCCCGAACGAGGTCGGCGGAATCGACGGGGGCCTCTGCAAGCTCGACGAGCCCGAACGCCGCGAGAGCTACGCCTCGATCCTCGCAGGCGCCCAGCGCGACGAGGTCAGCGTCGAGGCCGTCGGGCCGCCGCCCGTCGAGATGGCGGAATGGTCGATGCACTCGTTCGGGGCGCAGTTCTGCGAGGCGCGCGTCAACACGGTCACCGGCGAGACACGCATCAGCCGGTTCCTGAGCTCGGTCGACTGCGGCCGCGTCCTCAACTCCAAGCTGG
>DASZLW010000322.1:0-10727 GCA_035552175.1 Gaiellaceae bacterium
TCGGCCACCGCATTCTCCAGGTGCCGCCGTGCGCGTGCGGAGGCCACCGCGAAGACCTCGGCGGCGAGGTTCCGGCCGCGACGCTCCTCGAGGGCCCCGGCTTCGATGAGCGCGGCCTCGTGCCGCTCGATCGCGGCCCACAGCTCCTCGACGCCCTCGCCCCTGAGCGCCTCGGTCATCACGATCGGCGGCACCTCGCCGGCACCGAGCGCGAGGACCTGGCGGACGTCGGTGCGCATCGCGTCGGCAAGCGGGTGGTCGCGCTTGTTGATCGCGATCACGTCCGGGATCTCCATGATCCCCGCCTTCAACGCCTGCACGGAGTCGCCGGAGCCGGGCATGAGCGAGAGGACGACGGTGTCCGCGATCGACAACACGCCGATCTCGTTCTGCCCCGTGCCGACGGTCTCGATGAAGACGATGTCCTTTCCCGCCGCGTCGAGGATCAGCACGCTCTGGAGGGTCGACTCGGCGAGCCCGCCGGGGTGACCGCGGGTGCTCATCGAGCGGATGAACACGCCCGCGTCGAGGAAGTGCTCGGCGAGCCGGATCCGGTCGCCGAGGAGCGCCCCTTGCGTGAAGGGACTCGACGGATCGACGGAGATCACGCCGACCGTCATCCCGCGTGCGCGGACGAGCCGGACGAGCGCCGAGATGAGGCTCGACTTGCCGACACCGGGCGGGCCCGTGAACCCCACGGCGTGTGCCTTCCCGGTTGCCGGATACAGGAGCGAGACGAGCTCGCGTCCCGCCGGATCGCCGTCCTCGACAAGCGAGATCGCGCGGGCGAGAGCGCGTTGCTCGCCGGCCCTGACAGCGGCAGCGAGCTCCTCGGTCGGCGTCACGGCGTCGCCCCGCCGGCGCCGGGGCTCACTTCGAGGCTGGGGCCGAGCTCGAGGCCGCGGGCGAACCGCACCCCCACCGCCGCTGCGATCATGATCACGGCGCTCGCTCCGGCATAGACCCAGCGGGCGCCGAGGGCGTTCGTCAGCGGGCCGGCGCCCACGAAGGCGATGCCGAGCACCGCGTAGTTGGCGCTCATCAGCAGGGTGAAGGCGCGGCCGCGCACCCGGTCGACCGTTCCCCGCTGGACGATCGTGATGTTCGCCACGACGGCGCCGCCGTTGCCGAACCCCGCGAGCGCCATCGCGGCCGCTCCCGCCCAGATGTCGGGAGCCGCCGCGGCGCACGCCGCGCCTGCGCCGAACACCACGAGGAAGCGCACGTACGCCCTCCCGAGGTCGCGTTCGATCAGCGAGGACGCGGTGAGCCCGCCGACGACGAGTCCGATCCCCGACCCGGCCCAGAGGACGCCGAACCCGAAGTCGCCGGCGTGATACGAGACCTTGGCGAGAAAGACCTCGGCCACGTTCACGCCGGCGTTCGCGACCATCACGATCGACCAGACGACGAGGACGCACATGAGCGCCCGGGAGTTTCGGACGACGGAGAATCCCTCGGAGAGATCGCTCCAGCGCCCCCGGCCGATCGGGCGTTCGCTCTGGAGCAGCCGTCCCGGGATCCGCGAGACGAGGAGCGCCGAGATCGCGAAGGTGGCCGCGTTCACCCAGTAGGCGAGGTGCGGCCCCGAGGTCGCCACGAGCGCGCCGCCGACGATGGGCCCGAGCGCGGTCGTCGTCCAGTCGATGAGCTGGAGGAGCGCGTTCGCGACCCCGAGATCCGACTCGGGCACGAGATTCGGCACGCCGGCGAGAACCGCGGGGCGGAAGAACCCGTTCCCGATCCCGGCGACGGCCGCGAGGACGACGATCTGCGCCGCAGAGGTCGTGAACGGGAGGGCGACGAAGACGCCCAGCCGGCAGAGGTCCGACCCGATCATCAGCCCTTTCCGCAGCAGCCGGTCGACGAGCGGGCCGAGGAGGAGACCGATGAAGACCGCCGGCAGGATGTCGGCGATCAGGAGCTCGCCCACCCACCAGCCCGAGTGGGTCCGGTCGTAGACGTCCACCTGGAGCGCGATGACGGCGAGCCAGTTGCCGAGGCCGGAGCCGAACGTCGCCGCGAACAGCAGGCGGAACCTTCGGTTGCCCAGAAGGACAACACGACTCCGGATGCGTCCGCCGTCCATCCCGCGGAAACCCTAATCGAGGCGAGGTTCGAAGGCGGTTGACACCGTCGGTGCGGGTCGGGTACGACATCGGGATGTGGCAGACCTTCACTCCGGACGGGCGCGGCCTCGTGCTGCGCCGGACCGAGACCGGCTGGCTCGCGACGTGCCTCGGAAACCGAGTCGAGTCGGACAGCGCCGCGGAGGCGATCAGGCAGGCGGTCGGCCCGGACTCGAAGAGCACCGAGGCGGAGCTCGACGACTGGATCGGCCGGCTCGTGGACGAGCTCGGCGCCGGCTCCTGACGCGCACGTCACGCCGCTCGGTTACCGTGGAGCCGTGGCCGCGCGCAACTTCTTCGCGAACCTCGAGAGCGAGGTCGATCCGGGTCAGATCGAGGGCCTCGATCACAGCTACCTGTTCGAGATCGCCGCGGAAGGGCGCTGGCTCGTCGAGGTGCACGACGGCGGGGTGGCCGTGACCGAGAATCCGACCGGTGGGGCGGACGTCACCTTCCGGATGTCCGCGGAGACGTTCGACCGGCTGCTCGCCGGAAAGCAGAACCCGATGGTCGCCTACATGACGGGGAAGCTGAAGGTCGACGGAGACCTGTCGGCGGCGCGCGAGCTGCAGAAGCTCTTCTGAGCGGCCGGTAGAGGCCCGCGCGGCTCGTAGCCATATGCTGCGCAGGATGATCTCGGGAGCGGTGGCCGCGGCGCTCACGCCCCTACGGGAGGGAGGCGCGGCACTCGACGAGGACGCCTTCGGGCCCTACGTCGACTTCCTGGTCGCGGGCGGGGTCGACGGGCTGCTGGCGCTCGGGACGACGGGTGAGGGCATCCTCTTCGATCTCGACGAGCGCAGGCGGGCCGCGGAGCTCTTCGTCGCGGCATCTGCCGGCCGGCTCACGGTGGCCGTCCATTGCGGGGCCCAGACGACCGCCGACACGGCTGCACTCGCCGCGCACGCGCGCGAGGCCGGCGCGGATGCCGTCGCCGTGATCGCGCCGCCGTATTTCCTGCTCGACGAGCCCGCCCTCGAGGAGCACCTGGCCGCCGCAGCCTCCGCGTGCGCGCCGCTCCCCTTCTACATCTACGAGTTCCGGGCCCGGAGCGGCTATCCGGTGCCTGTCGCCGTCGTCGAGCGGCTGCGCGAGCGCTCGCCCAACCTCCGGGGCCTCAAGGTCTCCGACAAGCCGTGGGAGGCGGTGGAGCCGTATCTCGTCGACGGGCTCGACGTCTTCGTCGGAGCCGAGTCTCTCGTCGCCGAGGGCCTTCGGGCCGGTGCCGCCGGGGCGGTCTCCGGGCTTGCGAGCGCCTTCCCCGAGGTCGTCGCGGAGCTCGTGCACGACCCGACACAGGAGCGCTCCGACGCCGCGGATCGCCTGCGGGCGGAGATCGACCGGTTCCCGTTCCAGGCGGCGCTGAAGGTCGTCGCTGCGCGACGCGGCGTTCCGATCCGCCCTGATGTCCGCCCCCCGCTCCGGACGCTCACCGGCGAGGAGCTCGAGAGGCTGCAGCTGCCGTGATCCTGATCGCCGGTGGCGGCGCGATCGGCGCGAGCATCGCCTACCGGCTCGCGCTACGCGGTGCCCCCGAGGTCGTTCTCTGCGACCGCGGGCCCATCGCGGGCGGGTCGACGTCGAAGGCGATGGGAGGAGTGCGCCAGCAGTTCTCCACCGCCGCCGAGGTGCTCCTCGCCCGCGAGAGCATCGCGTTCTTCGCCGAGCTCGGCCCCCCGTTCTTCGAGCAGGTCGGATACCTCTTCGTCGCGACGACGGAGGAGGGGCTCGAGGCCCTCGAATCGCGACGGCAGGTGCAGGCGGAGCTCGGCGTGCCGGTCGAGCGCGTCGACGCGTCGTTCGTGCCCGGGCTCGAGACCCGTGACGTCCTCGGCGCGGTGTTCTGCGCGCAGGACGGCGTCGCCGATCCGGCCGCGACCGCACGTGAGCTCGTGCGCCGGGCGGCGGAGCTCGGGGTGGAGGTCCGCGAGCACACGCCGGCCGAGAGCCTCCTCGAGGCGGCCGACGCGCTCGTGATCGCGTGCGGGCCCTGGTCGGCGGCCCTCGGCGAGCGCGTGGGCGTCGACCTCCCGATCCGGCCACTGTGCCGGCAACTGCTCGCGACCGCGCCGCTGCGCGGGCTCCGCCCGAGCTACCGATGGTGGTCGAGGCCGAGACCGGATTCCATTTCCGGCGCCGTGGCGAGCGCGTCGTGCTCGCGATGTCGGACGGCGAGCCGCGCTGGAGCTTCGACGCCACGGTCGACGAGAGCGTGTTTGCCGACCGGCTCGCGCGGCTCGCGCACCGCTTTCCCCCTGCGTCTGCCGCTCGAATCGACGAAGCATGGGCGGGCCTCTACGACATGACCCCGGATGCCCATCCGATCCTCGGGCGGGTCTCTGATGGGATCTACGCGTCGTGTGGTTTCTCGGGTCACGGGTTCATGCAATCCCCGGCCGTCGGGCAGGCGATCGCGGAGGAGATCCTCGACGGCACCGCCGCGATCGACCTCGAGCCGTACCGTCTCGAACGGTTCGCGGGCTCGGCCGACTTCCCCGAGACGGCGGTGCTCTGAGCGACTAGCCTGCGGGCATGTGCTTCGATCTCGACTCGTCCCCGCCGATCCCGCGGATCGCGGGCGCGGCGGTCTCACATGACGATCTCGTGCTCGAGGCCTCCGACGGGAATCGCTTCGCAGCGTTCGCAGCGGCCCCCGAGAGCCCGGGGCCGGTCGGGATCGTCGTCCTGCCGGACGTTCGCGGGCTCTACAGCTTCTACGAGGAGGTTGCGCTCCGCTTCGCCGAGCGCGGTTTCGCGGCCGTCGCGCTCGACTACTTCGGCCGGACGGCCGGCGTCTCGAAGCGAGACGACGACTTCGAGTACATGGAGCACGTCGGCCAGACGACGCAGGACGGGATCCAGGCGGACGTCGGGGCGGCGGTGGCGTATCTGCGCGGCAGAGGAGCGACGTCGATCTTCACGGTCGGGTTCTGCTTCGGTGGGCGCAACTCGTGGCTCTCGACGGCCGGCGGCCACGAGCTCGCGGGCGCGGTCGGCTTCTACGGCTCGACCGGGGAGCGGAACGGTCAGCCGGGCCCGACGGAGCGCGCATCGGAGTTCATGGCCCCGATCCTCGCGCTCCAGGCCGGCGACGACAAGAACATCACCGCCGAGCACAACGCGGAGTTCGACGCGGCGATGACGGCTGCGGGCGTCGACCATGAGCTCGTCGTGTACCCGGGCGCACCGCACAGCTTCTTCGATCGCAAGCAGAGCGAGTTCGCCGAGGCATCCGAGGACGCATGGAACCGCGTGCTCGCCTTCGTCGCCCGCTACAGCGGCTGAGCTCGAGCTACGACTGGATCGGGTTCAGGATCAGCAACGCGCTGTTGTCCTGAAGGCCCTGAACCGTGTAGGAGTACGTCGACGGAAGCGTGAGCTTGTCGATCGTGGCCGCTTCCGTCGCGTCGGTGACCGTCGGGAGCGGCGGCTTCGCGAGCGGCAGCGTCTTGCGGAGCGGTTGGGAGAGCTGCTGCGTCAGGTTCGCCTTCTGCAGGTAGAGGAGCGTCGAGGCCGTCTGGCCGGGCGGGGGAGGCATGAACGCGACGACCGACTTGATCGCCGGCTCGAACTTGAACGTGTAGAGCGCGACCTCGAGGGCCTCGCGGCGCACGAGACGGCCGCGCGTGTCGGTCGCCTGGCCGGACGCGATCGAGCAGGACGTGCCGAGGCCGCAGAGCTGATCGGTCCATGTCGCGCCGGTCGCGTCGACTTCGATGTTCACGTTGCTGTTCGCCTTCTTGCGAACCGCGATGTGCGAGATCCCGATCTTGTGCGTCCCGTTCTGGAGGTCGGGAGGCCCGGCGACCACTGCGACGAGTTGCGCGCCGGCCTTGTTCAGGTGGTAGTCCTGCGCCACGTGGCTCGCGATCTCGTCCGTGACCTTGGCGGTCGTGCCCGAGGCGGGCTTCCAGGTCGACCATGAGCCCGAGGAGTGGTTCTTGAGAACGCCCGAGTCCGAGATCAGGACGACGAGCCCGCCGACGGCGACGATCAGGACAGTGGCGAGCACCCCGTAGATGAGGACAAACCGGCCCGTGTAGCGGCCGGCGGCCCTCAGCGGCACGACCTCGCTGGGAGGGGACGCCTGGGTCGCGGCAGGTGCTGCGGGGGCAGGCGGTGCGGGGTCCGATGCTGGTTCGGCGACGACCGGTGCCTCGGCTCCGTCCGGCGTCCTGAGCGCGTCGCCACTGACGGAGTCGCCACTGACCGAGTTGCCATTGCTCCCCGGGGTCAGGTCAGGTGCAGTTTCGGGTTCGGTCGTCACTTGCCGGCCCGCGCACGGCCCGGGCCTGAGTTGGGCTTGTCACCCTTGTCTTCCTTCGACCAGAGGACGACCTGCGGCCACGACTCTTCCTTCGTCCAGTCGATCTCGGGAATCGTGATCTTCTGCTCGTTGAGGAGAGCGATCAGGGCGTCGCCGTAGATCTCCTTCTCGTCGAGCACCGTGTTCGCGACGCGCTCGACGCCTTCCTTGTTGATCCGGATCACGTTGTAGGCAGTCGCGAACGCCTCGCCGAGGAACTGGGCCGCGAACGCCTGCTTCGTCGGATTGACGATGTCGTCTCCGCCGCCCCAGCTGCTGAGCAGCCTGGCGCCGATGTCGCCGAAGCGTCGCTGGATCCGCCGGACCGTCTCGTCCTCGGTCTCGTCGTCGAACTTCTGGCCCTGGACATTCGGGATGACCGGCGCCATGCCCCAGAAGTCGGCCATCGCCGCCGCCTGCGAGGTCGCCTGGCGCAGGTCGCCGGAGACACCGCTCGTGTTCTCGCCGTAGAAGACGAGCTCTGCCGCCATCGCACCGAGGATCGCGAGCAGGCGGGCCCGCGCGTCGCTCTGCCACAGGACGAACGACTCGTCCTTCTGGCGTGCGGAGTGGTGGCCGAGCGTCCCGGCACGCATGCGGATCGAGAGGCGCGACGACTCGAGCTTCCTCTCGTAGAGATGCGAGAGCACGGCGTGGCCGGCCTCGTGCACCGCCGTGGACCGGAGCTCTTCCGGCGGCTGGTCGATCCCGATCGCCTGTCCGGTCTCGATCACGGTCATCGCGTCGAGGAGGTCGTGCCACGTGAATGCGGCCCGTCCTTCATGGTGGGCGGTCGTCAGCGCCATGGAGCAGATCTGATCGATATCGGCCGGTGAGTAGCCGCTCGTGACGCGGGCGATCTCGTCGCGGCGCTCCGGCGTGTCGAGATCCGGATCGTGCGCCACCTTGCCGAGGTAGAGGTCGAAGATGTCCTTCCGGTCGTCCTTCGTCGGAGTGCGGAACCAGACGTGGCGGCCCATGCGGCCAGGACGGATCAGTGCCGGGTCGAGCCGCTCGAGCGGGACGTTCGTCGCGCCGATGAAGTAGATCTGCGCTCCGCTCGGCTTCGGCGGCGGGAGGCGCAGCTTCCGCTTTCCGATCCGGGTCGGAACGAGGTAGATGGCGTCGAGGAAGCCGTTGACGCGGCTCGTCACGAAGCGCCGCATGAACGGCGGATTGTCGATCCCGTCCATCACGACGAGCAACTGGTTGAGTGCCATGCCGCCGCCCATGCCTCCCATGCCCGGGAAGATGCCCTGCGGCGAGACGAAGCCGTTGACGCGGCTCGCGAGGCCCGTGTACCAGCCCGGGTAGGGCGAGCGCCGCTCGGGTGCGCGCTGCTCGAACAGCCATTCACGCCATTCGCGGGTCTCGATGAACATGTCTCCGCCGGGGGCCCCGGCTCCCCACGAACCGTAGAACTTCGGCGGCGCCGGCTCCATGTTGCCGGGGGCGTTGCCGCCCAGCGACTGGCGCCGCATCCCGACGGCGTCGATCTCGTCGATGAAGACGATGCACTGGCCGCCCCACTTCCGCGCCAGCTTCTTCGCTTTCCGAGCCAGGAAGCGGACGATGATCACGTCGACGCCGATGAACGTCGCGGCGAAGCCGGAGCCCGGGATCGAGACGAACGGCGAGTTGAAGCCCGTCGCGATCGCCTTCGCCATCATCGTCTTGCCCGTGCCCGGAGCTCCGAGGAAGAGAAGGCCGCGTTCGCGCTTGCCGCCGGAGGCGACGAAGACCTCGCCGGACTGCCACAGCGTGACGACGCGGCGGATGTCCTCCTTGGCCTCGGCCTGACCGCGGACGTGGTCGAGCTTGACGCCCCATTCGGCGTCGCCGGGCTCGTAGCCGCGGATCTGGGAGACGCCCATCAGCAGTAGGGGGCCCATGAAGATCAGGAAGTTCGCGAGGAAGAGGATCGGGATCTGGACCGCGAGCTGGAGGTTCTGCGGGTTCTGCCGGAAATGGTTGAGGTGGCTGAAGGCCGCGGTCGCAGTGCCCACCCACGTGACGTTCGACCCCGTCTTCGCAGTCTCCAACTGAATCAGGTAGACGACTGTGATGATCCCGCCGATCCAGATGACGCGACGGAACACACCGCGCCAGGTCCAGGCGCGCCGACGGTTCGTGACATCCTCCTCGCGCAGACGCGCGTCGTCCGTGCCGAAGAGGCTCGGCCACGGGATCACGCGTCGAACGAGGACGTCGACGAGCCCGCGGAACACGACGATCGCGGCGAATGTGACGAGGACCGACTTCTCCACCGACCAACCTTCGTGGCGGTGGAACCAGAAGAACGCAACGGGGCTCGTCATGATCGCGACGAACGTCGCGGCGCGCGTGAGGCGGCGGAGCTCCCTCGAGAGTGCTGCGTGCGAGCCCATAAGTCCTGCGCCGGAGTTCGAGAGGGGTGCCGAGACCGAGACCATGAGGTCGTACAGTACCGGCGATTCGGGCAAGTCCGCTAGGGGCCGCCGCGCGGAGTCTTAGGAATTTCTAACGACGACTGACGGCGCCCTGTTTCCGCTCGTTTCCTGGGAGCCGATCCGAATTTTCGGGTGCTACTCTGACTGCAGAGGTGGCGAATCGATCGGGGACGGCTTGGTCCCCGAGAAAGAGCGATCCACGCGCACCCCGTCGAGATCCGAAGACCACATGGACATCAGCTCCGATTCAGGATCGACGACGAAGATGAGGCTCCTCGTGACGGCCTTCGCGTTCGCCGCAGTCGGACTCTCCGTGCTGCTGGCGCGTCCGGCCGGCGCGGCCTCGGTGGTGAACGGGCGGGCGTCGCTGACCGCCCAGGCGGATGTCAGCCAGAACTGGGCCGGGTACGTCGCCACCGGCCCGGGCTCGACCTCGACGACGGCGAGCCCGAACATGAACTACACGGACGTGACGGGTCAGTGGGTGCAGCCCAAGGCGGTGTGCACGCCGGGAAGCCCGACGTCCGTCGCGATCTGGGTCGGGCTCGGCGGATACAGCGAGACCTCGCAGGAGCTCGAGCAGACGGGTACGTCGGCCGATTGCAACGAGAAGGGCAAGGCGTCGTACTACCTCTGGTACGAGCTCGTCCCCGCGAACTCCGTGAACATCGATTCGCTGAAGATCCGTCCCGGCGACGTGATCGCGTCCGTCGTGAAGGTGAACGGGACCGATGTGCTCGTGCAGGTGATCGATCGGTCGCGCAAGACGCGGTTCACGAGGCACCTGACCATGGCGACGCCGGACTTGACCTCGGCCGAATGGATCGTCGAGGCGCCTTCCGAGTGCCGCGAGAGCGGTTTCTGCAGCCAGCTCGCGCTCACGAACTTCGGCTCGGTGAACTTCACCAGGTCGTTCGCGATCGGGAACAACGTCCCGGCGGCGATCTCCGGCTCGGGCTGGGTGACGACCGCGCTGCAGCTCGTGCCGCGCGGCCACCGCTTCTTCGGCGGCGAGAACGAGACGTCGACGTCGGCCGGCTACGGGAGCGCAGGCGCCGTGCCGACGGCGCTCTCGACCGACGGCGCCGGCTTCGGTATCACCTGGCAGGCAAACCCGGCGCTTCCGGTCGGCTAGAGCTAGCCGAGCGCGTCGAGTGCCGCGGTCGCGGCCTTGCTGAGCGACGGGAGCACGAGCGACGAGCGTGGCGGCTGCTCGCAGGCGACGGGAGCGGGATTCTTCGGATCGACGCCGCTCTTCGTCGCCACTTTCGCGCGATTCCTTCCCGCCTGGCAGGTATGCGCCTCCTTGACGGTCTTCGCGTGAGCCGCCGTGAGCCTCGTCGCGCGCAGCGAGTTCGAGATCGGATAGCCGCTGATCGCGATCGCCGGAGCCGAAAACGTGAGCCCGATCGTCGTCGCGGCGAGCACCGGCAGGCTTCGAAGCTTCATCGCGGTGTCCAGTGTACGCCGATCCGGTTGCCGCGCCCGGCCGCGCGATGAGCTTTTGCCTCGCAGCCGCTCGAGCGGCTGTCGTCCCTGATCCGGGGGATGGGCCGCCGCCGAGGGCGGAGCCGGGTTGCTCGGAACAGGATTGTCTGGAACAGGGGCGACAGGACTTGAACCTGCAACCCCCGGTTTTGGAGACCGGTGCTCTACCAGTTGAGCTACACTCCTGCAGGCAGGCCGGTTTTGCATCAACCCGGCCGGGCTGGCAAGCGTCCGCGACTGGTAAGCCTCCGCTCAGCCCGGCTGCACCACCACCGCTGTGCCGTAGGCCAGCACCTCGGTGATGCCGTCGCTGATCTCGTTGGCGTCGTAGCGCATGGCGAGGATGGCGTTGGCGCCGGCGGCCTGGGCGTGCTG
>DASZLW010000323.1:0-2230 GCA_035552175.1 Gaiellaceae bacterium
CCCCGCCGAACGCACCTCCGTGCACGGCTGCGACGACGGGCGCGGGGCAGCCGTCGACGGACTCGAGCAGCGACTGCCAGCCGCGGCCGTCGGCGAGGTTCTGATCGGGCGTGCGGTCGATCGCCTCCTGCATCTCATCGATGTCGCCACCGGCGGAGAACGACTCGCCGTCTCCCGCGAGGACGACGGCGCGCGCTTCGCCCACCGCGGAGAGCGCCTCCGTGAGCGAGGCGATGAGCTCCCGGTCGAACGCGTTATGCTTGCCGGGTCGGGCCAGCGTGAGCCGCAGAACCGGCCCGTCTCTCTCGACGCGCAGGGACATCGGCTAATCCTCCATCTCGACGAGGACGGTGCCGCGCGCAACGGTGTCTACCTCGGCGACGTGCACCGCCCGGATGCGGCCCGCGCGTGAGGCGGTCAGCGGCATCTCCATCTTCATCGCCTCGATCACCACGAGCGCGTCGCGGGCCGCAACCGTGTCGCCCGCGGCGACGTTCACCCCGATCACAGTGCCCGGCATCGGCGCCGCGATCGTGCCCGCTCCCTCCCCCGGCGCGTGGGCATGTGAGGGGTCGTCGAGATCCGGCGGCGCCGAAGCCGAGGGCGACGGCAGGTTGAGGCGAAAGGGTGTCGCCCACACCGGATCGGGAAGCCGCGGCGGCGCCGGCGAGAGAGGCGGGTAGCGCGTCAGGAAATCGGTCGTCGTGTCTCCTGCCCTGAACACACGGTGCCCGACGAGCCAGCGGAGGAACGGCAGGTTCGTGACGACTCCCCGAACCTCGGTCTCCGCGAGAGCTTCGCTCAGCTTCGCTATCGACTCGTCGCGGCTCGAGCCGTGCGCGATCAGCTTCGCGATCATCGGGTCGTACCGCGTCCCGACCTCGTCCCCCTCCTCGACCCCCTGGTCGACGCGGATCCCGCCGGGGAGCCGGAGCCGCTCGATCCGGCCCGTCTGGGGCAGGAACGTCTTCGGATCCTCCGCGTAGAGCCGCACCTCGACCGCGTGTCCCTGTGTGCCCGGGCTCAGCCCGCCCCTCTCGACACGGCCGCCCTGGGCGATGCTGATCTGATCGGCGACGAGATCGCGTCCGGTTACGGCCTCGGTCACCGGATGCTCGACCTGGATCCGCGCGTTCAGCTCGAGGAAGAAGAACTCCCGCCCGGCGACCATGAACTCCGCCGTCCCGGCCCCCAGGTATCCGATTGCCGTTGCGAACCGCACCGCGGCGTCCGACAGCTCGGCGCGCAGCGCCTCGTCGACCGCCGGTGAGGGCGACTCCTCGAGCACCTTCTGGTGGCGCCGCTGGATGGAGCAGTCGCGCTCACCTAGCGCGAACACGCCATCCCTGTCGGCAAGGAGCTGCACCTCCACATGCCGCGCCCGCTCGACATAGCGCTCGCAGAACACGGTGTCGTCGCCGAACGCCGCCCCGGCCTCCCGTCGTGCGGCCTCGAGCGCCGCGTCGAGCTCGCCCGCGGACCGCACGACCCGCATCCCTCGCCCGCCTCCGCCCGCGGCGGCCTTCACGAGCAGCGGAAAGCCGAGAGCGTCCGGCTCGCCCTCCTCGACGACCGGAACGCCGGCCTCGCGTGCGATCCGCTTGGCCGCCAACTTGTCGCCGCCCGCGCGCAGCGCCGCGGGTGGCGGCCCGATCCACACGAGCCCGGCGCCGAGCACGGCCTCGGCGAGCTCGGCGCTCTCCGACAGGAACCCGTAGCCCGGATGGACGGCTTCCGCTCCCGACTCGCGTGCGGCCCGAACGTACTCGCTCGCGTCCAGATAGCTCGCGATCGCGACGGTCTCCCCGGCGCTACGGGTGTGGAGCGAGCCGGTGTCCGCGGGCTCCGCGACGGCGACCGTCTCGATCCCGAGCTCCCGGCAGGTGCGGAAGACGCGTACCGCGATCTCGCCGCGGTTCGCGACGAGCAGCTTCCGGATCCGCCGGCTCACATCCGGAAGGCTGCTCACATCCGGAAGACGCCGAACTGCGTCTCGGGGATCGGGGCCTGCAGCGCGGCCGAGATCCCGAGTGCGAGCACCCGCCTCGTGTCGAGCGGGTCGATGATCCCGTCGTCCCACAGGCGTGCGGTCGAGTAGTACGGGCTTCCCTCCCGCTCGTACTTGGCCCGGATCGCGTCGGGGTCGTCGTCGCCGATCATCGAGAGCACGGTCGCCGCCTGCTCGCCGCCCATCACGGAGATCCGCGCGTTCGGCCACATCCAGAGCTGC
>DASZLW010000324.1:0-7433 GCA_035552175.1 Gaiellaceae bacterium
ATAATTGGCAAGCTCCTGCTGCGGAGGCGATTGACGCGCTGGAGACGCCGTCACAGTTGTCAAGCCGAGGCTGATTGCAACGCAGCCGAGCAGAGTGACTAACCCCGGTGCAGCGCGCACTGTCACCTAAGAGACATTCTCACGAATGACTGTCAGAGTCAACCGGGCGAAGGCCGAGGAGCGGAACGTTCGCTTGGGAAGGTGGAGGGCAATCTGTACATGGCCGTCCTTCGTCAAGCACTAGAGACGCTCGCCAGAGCGCCAGATACAGCGTCACTACCGCGAAGCCGAGGGCAATAGCTGCACCTTGCGCGAGCGTGTGGGAATACACGCCGAGCTGCACATACTTCGTAGATGAATCTGATCGAGTGGCGGACCTGGTGGAGTGGATCCGGCGAGAAGCAGCTTCGTCATCTCCTTCGCAAGCTTTGGGACCCGATGGAGGACCCTGCTTTCGAGGCGGAGGTTCGGCCCAGGCTTCCAGAGCTGGGTCGTCGCCTGCACGAGGGAGCCTCGGCAGTTGAGGTTCGGATCTACCTGTCGGGCCTGCGTCACACTCGTTGGCCGGAGCGCAAAGGTCGGAAGTGGGCGACGCGTGATCGACGCACGGCCGAGAGAGTGAGCTTCTGGTACCACGAGGCGACGGGCGAGTAGACGCGAATCAGGCTCAATCGCACTGACGCTTGCGCCAGCCCTCTTACGCCTGAGCTCCGCGAAGCGGCGGCGCTCGTTCCATCAGCCGCTCGCTCGGCTCCCGGAAGCCGAACTTCCGGTAGAGCTCGTGCGCGTCGCCCGTGTGCAGCACCCACGCGCGGTCGGCGTACGGGCCCTCCTCGACCATCTGGCGGAGGAGCTCGACCCCGAGGCCGCGCCCGCGGTGCTCGGTGAGGACATAGACGTCGGCGAGGTAGACGAACGGGAGCCCGACCATCCATACTGCGCGGCAGAAGCCGACCTGTGCGCCGTCGTGGTAGAGGCCGACGACGCGCGTCGCCTCGCGGACGAGCTCCTCCTGGACGGCGTACTCGCGGCCGGCCGCCCAGTACGACTCCTCCGAGATGAAACGGTGGACCGCGGCGATGTCGGTCCGCGCGCGGTCGTCGTCGAGCTCGTAGCCGTCTCCGAGCGCCCGTTTCACGCCGACAGGCTTCGGAGGCGGAACCCCCCGTGCTCCTCGTACGAGGAGGTGACGACGGAGAGCGCGTCGCGGCGCGCACGGACGTCGAGCCCGGCTGCGGCGGCGTCGGCCAGCGGGATCGACAGGAGCTCCTCGATCCCGGCAAGGCCTGCCGGCGACACCGGGAACGAGCCGGGAGAATGACGCCGGCACACCGCGCCACCTGCCCGGGGCGAGAAGCCGACGAGTTCGCCTTCGCCACACTCGACGCACGCGGTCACGTGCGGCAGGTATCCGGAGAGCCAGAGCAGCTTCAGCTGAAACGAGAGAGTGAGGGGATCGAGCTCCGGCGGCGCCTGCGCCGGCTCCGCATCGTCGAGCAGGTCGAGGAAGCGGGAGAGCGCGGTGAAGGCGCGCTCGTTCGCCTCGGGCTCGCCGTAGAGCTTCAGCATGGCCTCGGCCCCGATCAAGCCGGCGGCGAGCCGATACCCGTTCTCACGTGTCGAGCGGTGTGAGCGGATCAACTCGACCCCGGTCACCGTGTGCAGCTCGCCCGAGCCCTCGTGCAGCATCAGCTCCGCGTGGGAGAGCGGTTCGAGGCGCGCGCCGAAGCGGGATTTGGTCTTGCGGATACCCTTCGCGATCGCACCGATCCGGCCGCGGTCGCGCGTGTAGAGATGCAGGATCCGGTCGGCCTCGGAGAACCTGAGCGAGCGGAGCACGATCGCCTCCGTCTTGTACGTCCGCCCCATCGAGCCAGTCTAGGCCGGGCGGCGGGCGGCGAGATCGTACGGCGAGAGCTGGCAGGACGGGCAGTACCACGTCCCCCGGCCGCCGACGACGATCCGCTCGATCGGCGTGCCGCAGCGGCTGCACGGCTCTCCTGCGCGGCCGTACACCTTGAACTCGTGCTGCATCTCCCCGGTTCCGCCGTCCGGGAGCGAGTAGTCCCGAAGAGTCGATCCCTGTCGCGCGATGCCGTGCTCGAGGGCTTTCCTGATCGCCCCGTGGAGAGCCTTAACCTCTGTCTCGTCGAGGCTCCGAGCCTCTCGGAGCGGATGGATCCGGGCTCGCCAGAGCGCCTCGTCGGCATAGATGTTTCCGACACCCGCGAGCGTCCGCTGGTCGAGGATCGCAGCCTTGACCGGCGCTCGCCGATCTGCGAGCCGCTCGCCGAGCCGGCGGGCCCGAAACGCCGGATCGAGCGGTTCCGGGCCGACACGGAGGTCGAGGTAGGGATCGAGCTCGCCCGCCTCGAGCAGCAGCCACGTGCCGAAACGGCGGACATCCCTGTAGGCGACATCCGACGCGTCGTCTAGATTGGCAACCGCTCGCCGGTAGGGATCGTCCGGAAGCGTTCCTGCAGCGGCGTGCCTCAGTGACCCCGTCATCCGGAGGTGAACCAGGAGAGCCCGCCCCGATTCGAACCGAAAAATCAAATACTTGCCGCGCCGGTCGACAGCGGACACGCGCTCACCCTCGAGCGCTCGGGCGACCTGATCGGGATCGAAAGGACGCGTCAGCCGCGCGTCTGTGATCTCGACGTGCTCGAGTCGCCGCCCCTCGAGGACGGGTGCAAGACGCCGACGGACGCTCTCGACCTCGGGCAGCTCGGGCATGCGGACACGCTAGCCGGAGGGCTTCAGGACGCCGCGTCCGCCCTCGACCGTCGACGCTGACGTTCGACGCCGGCCGTTTGCGGGAAGCCGCCGCTCCGCCAGGTCACGAAACGACCTCGAGCAGTACGGGACGTGGCGAGGCGAATCGCTCCCCGACCTCGTAGGCGGCCGCGACCTCACGAACGGCTTCGGTCGCCGCAGCGTCTGTTCGGGCGTGTACCTCGGCGAGCACGTCGTCGACCTCGACGTGGTCACCGCGCTTGCGCAGGCAGACGATGCCGACCGCATGGTCGATCGTGTCCGTCTTCACGCGGCGCCCTGCGCCGAGGTGGACGGCGGCAGCCCCGATCCCGACCGCGTCGAGGTGTTCGATCGTGCCCGCACGGGTCGCTGTGACCTCGCGGACGATCGGGGCATGCTCGAGCGCCGACTCGCCGGCGGTGCCACCCTGTGCCTCGAGCCAGCGGTTCCACACCGCCTCGGCAGAGCCGTCGAGCACCGCTCGCTCCGCACGCGCCCGGCCCTCCGACGTGTCGATGCCGAGATCGGAGAGCGCGAGCAGGCGTGCGCAGGCGTCGATCACGAGCTCGGTGAAATCTGCCGGCCCGTGCCCGCGGAGCGTTGCGAGGGCCTCGCGCACCTCCAGTGCGTTGCCGACGGCTGCACCGAGCGGCTGATCCATGTCCGTGAGAAGGCAGACGACCTGGCGGCCCGCTTCGTGTCCGAGTGCCAGCATCGCGTCGGCGAGCGCCCGCGCATCGTCGAGCGTCTTCATGAAGGCGCCGCGCCCGACCTTCACGTCGAGGACGATCGCCTGCGCGCCGGCGGCGAGCTTCTTCGACATGATCGAGGCGGCGATCAGCGAGAGCTGATCGACGGTCGCCGTCACGTCGCGAAGCCCGTAGAGCGCGAGGTCCGCCGGGACGAGATCGGCCGTCTGACCGACGATCGCGATCCCGGTCCGCCGCACCTGCGCGACGAACTCGTCCGTGGAAAGCGCGACCCGGAACCCGGGGATCGACTCGAGCTTGTCCAGTGTGCCGCCCGTGTGCCCGAGGCCCCTGCCGCTCATCTTGCCGAACGGAACGCCGCACGCGGCAACGATCGGGCCGACCGCGAGCGACGTCTTGTCGCCCACACCACCGGTCGAGTGCTTGTCGACGACCTTGCGGCCCAGAGCGGCGCCGAGATCCAGGGTCTCCCCGCTCTTGATCATCGCGTCCGTGAGCGCGAAGGTCTCGCGGCTCGACAGGCCCCTGAAGAAGACCGCCATACAGAAGGCGGCCAGCTGGTAATCGGGGATCTCGCCCCGTGCATACCCGAGGATGAGCCAGGAGATCTCCTCGTGCGACAGCTCGTGGCCGTCCCGTTTGCGCTGGATCAGCTCTGCAGCGGAGATCACGCGTCGACGATCGACTTGCCGGGCGTCGATCGCGACGGCGCCTTGCCACCGAGCCACGCATTGACCGTCGCACCGACGTCGGCGAACTCGCCGTCCTCGTACACCTGTCCCGCTGCGTTCCGGCCCTGCACGTATGCGAGCATCAACGCGTGCTCTCGCGAATGGTCCGTCGACGGCGTCGTCGGGTCGCATCCGTGATCCGAGGTGAGGATCAGGAGATCCCCCTCGCGCAGCGCATCGAGTATGTCCGGCAGACGACGGTCGAAGTCCTGCAGGCACCGGTGGAAGTTCAGCGGGTCGTTGCGGTGCCCCCAGAGCATGTCGGTCTCGACGAGGTTCGTGAAGACGAACCCGTCGTCGATCCCGCGCAGGAGCTCCTCGGTGCGTTGGATGCCCTCGACATTCGACTTCGTGGGAAACGTCTCGTCGATGTCGCACCCGGCGAAGATGTCGCCGATCTTTCCGACGCCGTACACCTTCGCCCCGCCGGCACGCAGGAGCGAGAGGTAGTTCGGCTTCGGCGGCTCGAGCGAGAAGTCGTGTCGGTTCGCGGTGCGCTGGTAGTTCCCGGGCTCGCCCGCGAACGGCCGCGCGATCACCCGGCCGACCGCATGGTTCCCGGTCAGGAGCCCGCGCGCGACCCGGCAGGCCTCGTAGAGCTCGTCGAGGGGGATCGTCTCCTCGTGCGCTGCGATCTGGAACACCGAATCGGCGCTCGTGTAGACGATCCACTTCCCGGTCTTCTGATGCTCCTCACCGAGCTCCTGGATGATCTCCGTCCCGCTCGCCGGCACGTTCCCGAGCACTCCGCGCCCGGTCTCGTTCATGAACGGGTCGACGACCACGTCGGGAAAGCCGTGTGGATAGGTCGGCATCGCCTGTGGGGTGTGGATCCCCATCAGCTCCCAGTGCCCGGTCGTCGTGTCCTTTCCGCGGGACCGTTCAACGAGCCGCCCCGCGACCGCGGGAGCTCCGGGCTGCGGCGGGCATCCGAGGAGCGGCTCGACGTTCCCGAGCCCGAGCGCTTCCAGAGTCGGCAGGTCGAGCCCGCCCACGGCCTTCGCGATGTTGCCAAGCGTGTCCGAGCCCTCGTCGCCGTAGTCGGCAGCGTCAGGGAGCTCACCGGCTCCCACCGCATCCAGCACGATCACGCACGCACGTGGCACGCGGCTATCCTAGTCTCGTGGCCACCGTGCTCGGACTAGCGGCGTTCATCGTCTTCATCGCGTGCGTGATCGGCCTCGCGGCCGGCGCCACGTTCCTGGTCGTGAAGATCAGCCCGGTCCCGGGCGCGAAGTCCAAGCCCAAGCCGACGGAGTAGCGCGGCCGACGATCGGCTCGTGACCGAGCTCCGGACATCGCGGCTCCGGCTCCGGCACTGGCGCGACACCGACTACGCGTCGTTCGCCTCGTTGAATGCCGACCCCGAGGCGATGCGCTACTTCCCCTCGACCCTGACCCGAGCCGAGAGCGATGCGCTCGCCGACCGGATCCGAGCAACTCTGGAAGCAGATGGTTGGGGCCTCTGGGCCGTCGAGCTCGAAGGAACCCACGAGTTCGCCGGGTTCGTCGGACTCGCCGAGCCCGCATTCGAAGCCCACTTCACGCCCGCCGTCGAGATCGGGTGGCGTCTCCTACCGAGGTACTGGGGCCGTGGCTATGCGACCGAGGCCGCGGGCGCAGCGCTCGCATTCGGGTTCGGGACGCTCGAGCTCGAGGAGATCGTCTCGATGACGACGCCGTCGAACGAACGATCCCGCCGGGTGATGGAGCGTCTCGGGATGAGCCGGGATCCGAACGACGACTTCGAGCACCCACGGCTCTCCGAGGGGCATCCGCTCCGCCCGCACGTGCTGTACCGGCTCAGCGGAGCGACGTTCTCGCTTGATGCCGCTGGATCGCCGAGCCCCCGCGCCGCCGGCTAACCGAGCGCTTCGGCAAGAGGCGCGTACTCGATCCCGTGCGCCTCGGCGACCGCCTCGTACGTCACCTTGCCTGCGAGGACGTTCACACCCTTCGCGAGCGCCTGGTCGGCCGTGACAGCACCTCTCAACCCATGGTCGGCGATCGCCTCGACATACGGCAGCGTCGCGTTCGTGAGCGCGTTCGTCGAGGTGATCGGAACGCCGCCCGGCATGTTCGCCACGCAGTAATGGATCACCCCGTCGACGACGAAGACCGGATCGGAATGGGTGGTCGGATGAGACGTCTCGAAGCAGCCGCCCTGGTCGATCGCGACATCGACGACAACCGCGCCTTCGTTCATTCCCGCGATCATCTCGCGCGTCACGAGCTTCGGAGCCACGGCGCCCGGGATCAGGACCGCCCCGATCACGAGATCTGCGTCCGCGACCGCCTCGGCGACCTGAAGGCTCGAGGACATCAGGAGCGTGACGCGGCCCGACAGGATCTCCTCGAGATGGCGCATCCGGTCGATCGACCGTTCGAGGATCGTGACCTGGGCGCCGAGCCCGAGAGCCATGATCGCCGCGTTGTAGCCGACGATCCCGCCACCGATGATCACGACGCGACCGGGCGCGACACCGGGCACGCCGCCGAGCAGGAGCCCCCGGCCGCCGAAAGGCTTCTCGAGGAAATATGCGCCGGCCTGCGCCGCAAGCCGTCCGGCGACCTCGGACATCGGCGCGAGCAGAGGCAGCGCGCCTCGCGCCGTCTCGACCGTCTCGTAGGCGACGGCTCCGATCCCGGAATCGACGAGCGCGCGCGTCAACGGCTCGTCCGCCGCGATGTGCAGGTACGTGAAGAGGACGAGCCCCTCGCGAAGCCGACCGTACTCCGGCTCGATCGGCTCTTTCACCTTCAGGAGCAGGTCGCTCGACGCCCAGACGTCATCGATCGAGGCGATGCGCGCGCCGACCCGCTCGTAGGTCGTATCCGCAAACGAGCTCCCGGTTCCCGCCCCGGTCTCGATCGTCACCTCGTGCCCGCGATTGATCAGCTCGAGCGCTCCCGCAGGCGTCAGCGCGACGCGGTACTCGTCGGACTTGATCTCCTTCGCGACACCGATCCTCACGGCGCCGGACGATACAGCGGCGCCAACCTCGGCGCTCGGGATTGCACCGGTCAGCGATCTCGTACGAACATCAACGAAGGCTGCGCAGCGACCCCCCGCGAGTCGACCGAGAGCGGAACCGACGGTGTGACGACCACGTGAACCGTCACCGGCGTCGAGGCGACGTGTACCTCGACTGTCTTCTCACCGCCGTTCGGAACGACCGCGTGGACTGTCTTCCAGACCTTCCCGAGTTGCGGATCGCCGTTCGCGTCGAGCTTC
>DASZLW010000325.1:0-6235 GCA_035552175.1 Gaiellaceae bacterium
GCAGCTTCACGAGGCCGACGCGCGCTTCCTCGCGCCCGTCGAGCCGACGAAGATCCTCGCCGTCCACCTGACCTACCGCAGCCGCGTCGAGGAGTACAGGGCACGGCTCCCGCGAGCACCGTCGTACTTCGTGAAACCGCCTTCGACCCTGAACGGCCACCGCCGCGAGGTGCGCCGGCCCGGAGGCGCCCGGTTCCTGAACTACGAAGGCGAGCTCGCCGTGATCGTGGGGCGCCGGATGAAGGGCGTCCCGGTCGACGACGCGCTCTCGTACGTCGCCGGGTACGCATGCTCGAACGACGTCGGGCTGCACGATTTCCGGCATGCGGATCGAGGCTCGATGCTGCGGGTGAAGGGTCAGGACGGGTTCCTGCCGATCGGGCCCGAGGTGGTGCCGGCGGCGGAGTTCGACCCGACGGCGTACATGCTGCGGACGATCCTGAACGGCGAGGTCGTCCAGGAGGCGGACGCCGGCGATCTTCTCTTTCCGGTTGCCTACCAGCTCGCCGATCTCTGCCGACTGATCACGCTCGAGCCGGGAGACGTCCTGCTCACGGGAACGCCGGCGAACTCGCGGCCGATGGAGCCCGGCGACGTCGTCGAGGTCGAGATCACCGGCCTCGGGCGCCTCTCGAACACCGTGGTCGGGTGGGACGTCGACCTCGGGGAGGCGGGGGAGCAGCTCGAGGTCTCCGCCGACACGATCCACGTCGCCCTCGCCGTCCCCGAGGACGAGGCGGCGGCGCTGGCCGCGGGCGCGTGATCTCGCTCCGCGGGATCGACCACGTCTGCCTGACGGTCGGGGACGTGGAGGAGGCGCGAAGGCGGTGGTCGCGCGAGTTCGGCCTGATCGACCGAGGGGGCGGGCGCGGTCGTGCCGTGCTCGCGTGCGAGGACGAGCCTTACTGCCTCGAGCTGGTCGAGGGCGAGGCCGGTCACCATCACACGGCCTTCGAGCTTGCGCGAGCGTGCCCGCTCGACGCGGCCGCCGCGTCGCTCCGGGAAGCCGAAGTGGACGCCGTCATGCTCGACGGCGCACTGCATCTTTCCGATCCGGAAGGATTCGGAATCGAGCTCGTCCCCTACCGTGAGCGAGAGCCGTGGGTGGCGCACGCGCGACGCTCGTGTGAGGTGCGGCCCGGCGCGCCGCGCCGGCTCGGGCACGTGAACTGCCTCTCCTCGCGGCTCGAGGACGGCGTGAGCTTCTATACGAGCGTGCTCGGGATGCGCGTCTCGGATCGCCTCGGTTCGGAGGGCGTGTGGCTCCGCGTCTCGACCGATCACCACGTGATGGCGCTGATGGGAAAGGGCGTCTCGCACTTCCACCACCTCGCGTTCGACACGGTCGACATCGGGCAGATGCGCGACATGCTCGACCGCATCGCCAGGCACGGCCGCTGGCTCGGATGGGGGCCCGCGCGGCACGGTGTCGGCGGGAACGTCGCGAGCTACGTACGGATCGTCGAGGAGGCGTGCTTCGTCGAGCTCTACTGCGACATGGAGCAGCTCGCGGCCGACCACGAGCCGCGCGACTGGCCCGACGACCGGTTTTCCTCGAACACGTGGGGCCCGCTACCGCCGAGGTCGTACTTCCGGTTCGACGCAGCCGCGGTGGAGTGGGAGCGCGAGAGCCGCGAGATGCTCGGGATCCCGCTGCCGCCGGAGGAGCCGGCATGATTGCCTCGGTCCCGAAAGGCCGCCTGTGGAGGAGATTTAAGAAAGACGGCACAGACTTGTCACAGGTTGGGTGCGTAGAATCGAACGTGTGGGAGGCGGGTTTCCCCTCCCACCCAGGGTGGGGCGTACGTGGCCGGAGCGGCCGTGTCGCCTTCCGGCAAGGCGTCTTTTCCGGACAGATCGCGTGGGCCGGAGGGCGACTGTGACGCTCCGCGGCTACACGACTCCCCGCTCGCCCGAGGGGCGCGCATCGCTCGTCCCCTACCCGCCCTGGCACTACGTGGGTGACTTCCTCGTGATCGAGTACTGGGCCGATCCCGCGTCCGTCGCGGCCGTCCTCCCGCCGGGTCTCGAGCCGCACCCGGACCCGGGCCGGTGCGCCGCAGTGTTCGCCGACTGGCAGTCGTGCTCGGCGGGAGGCAGCGAGCTCGTCGATCCCTCCCGCTCGCAGTACAAGGAGTTCTTCGTCGTCGCGAACGCGCTCCTGAACGGCGGGGAGGTGACGACGTGCCCGTACATCTGGGTCGATCGCGACTTCGCCCTCGCGCGCGGCTGGCTCCAGGGATTCCCGAAGAAGCTCGGCTCGATCTGGATCACCCGCCATCACGGGCTCGACTCCCCCGCCGATCCCGGGCTCCGGCCGGGCGCGACCTATGGTGGCACCTGCGCCGCCTACGAGCGCCGGCTCGCAGAGGGAACCGTCACGCTCGAACGGATCTCCGAGGCTGGCCCGACCCACAACGGCCCGCCTATCGTCAACGTGCGTCACTTCGCCCGGCTCGAAGCGGGGCGCCACGACGATCCTGCAGTGCACGAGCTCGCGCGCTCGCGCAGCCGCGATCGGGTTGTCTCGGAGATCTGGGAGGGGACTGCCGCGCTCGAGCTCTTCGGTGCCGAGCACGAGGAGCACACGGCGCTCGCGCCGATCCGGATCGGGAAGGGCTTCCGCTTCACGTTCGGCTACTCGGTCGACGATGCCGAGAACGCGGGGGCGCTGTGACCGCCGTCGCGGGCGTCGAGGTCTCGACGGACCACTTCATCGGTGGCGAGCGCGTGCCGAGCGCCGGCACCTTCACCGATCTCTCGCCTATCGACGAGGCTCCGCTCGCCGAGATCGCCCGCGGCGGCGGGATCGAAGCCGACATGGCCGTCGGTGCCGCGACCGAGGCGTTTCCGGCGTGGGCTGCGATGGGCGCCGCCGGCCGAGGCGAGACACTCCACCGTCTGGCCGACCTCATCGACGCGAACGTCGACTCGCTCGCCGCCGTCGAGTGCCTCGACATGGCGATGCTCCTCCGGTCGCTCCGCGCCCGCGTGATCGGCCGTGGGGCGAGGAACTTCCGCGCCTACGCAGACCTCGCAGCCGCCTACGCCGAGCGCACGTGGAGCTCGAACGGCACCGCGAACCGCGTGATCCGCCGCCCCGCCGGGCCCGTCGTCGTCGTGACGCCCTGGAACGCGCCGTTCATGCTCTCGACCTGGAAGATCGCGCCGGCGCTCGCAGCCGGCTGCACCGTGATCCTCAAGCCGGCCGAGTGGTCGCCGCTCTCCGCCTCGCTGCTCGCGGGCCTCGCCGCGGAGGCCGGCTTCCCGGGCGGCGTGCTGAACGTGGTTCAGGGGATCGGCGAGGAGGTCGGCGCCGCGCTCGTCGCGCATCCCGGAGTCCGGCGGGTATCGCTGACGGGGTCACCGGAGACCGGCAGGCTGATCGCCGGGGCTGCCGCCCGCAACCTCGTCCCGTTCACCGCGGAGCTCGGCGGCAAGGGCCCACTCGTCGTCTTCGCGGACGCGGACATCGAGGCCGCCGCCCGGAAAGCAGCCGGCCAGTATGACGACGCCGGCCAGGTCTGCCTCGCGGGCACCCGGCTGCTCGTCGAGGAGTCGGTCGCAGAGCAGTTCCTCGAGCTCTTCGATCGCGTCGCAGACGAGCACGTGCTCGGCGATCCGCGAGACGACACGACCACCGTCTCACCGCTGATCCACCGCGAGCACCTCGCCCGGGTCGCCGGCTTCGTCGACCGCGCCCGGGCCGCCGGCGACGAGATCGCGCGTGGCGGGAAGGTGAGCGAGCTCGGCGGCCTCTGGTACGAGCCCACGCTCGTCCTGCCGGCTTCGAACGACAGCGAGATCGTCCAGCGCGAGGTCTTCGGCCCGGTGCTCACGTTCCAGACCTTCGGCGACGAGGACGAGGCAGTCGCGCTTGCGAACTCGACGCGGTACGGCCTCTCGGCGATCCTCTATACCGCCTCGGCGGAGCGCGCAGAGCGGTTCGGGCGCTCGCTTCGCGCCGGAACGGTCTGGGCCAACACGTTCCTCGTCCGCGACCTGACGGCGCCGTTCGGGGGAATCGGCATCTCCGGGATCGGCCGCGAGGGCGGCGACTACGCGCTCGACTTCTACTCGGACCTCCAGACCCTCCAGATCCAGGAAGGCTCGACCGGGTAGCTTCTTCGGATGGCGCGCAGCTGGGCGGAGTTCCTCGGAGACGGCGAGGGCCCCTACGAAACCGAGGTGACGAGGAAGGGCTTCGCGACACGGCTGCGCGAGTCGCTGTCGAGGTCGCGCCGCGCACTCACCGAGCAGCTGGCGGTCGCGGCCTTCGACCCCGAGGATGCAGCGTCGTGGGAGCGGCTCGAGGAGGCGCTCCTCGGCGCAGACGTCGGCGTGAAGGCGACAGCAGAGCTCGTCGAGAGGCTCGAGGCACGCCAGGATCTCTCCGATCTGAACGAGGCACTCGCCGAGGAGATCGCGCGGCTCTTCGGGCCGCCGCCCGCGCTCGGGATCGAGAGCCGCCCATCGGTCATCCTCGTCGTCGGCGTGAACGGCACGGGCAAGACGACGACGATCGGCAAGCTCGCGCAGAAGCTCCGCGAGCACGGGCGCTCGGTGACCGTGGGCGCCGCCGACACCTTTCGCGCCGCGGCCGAGGAGCAGCTCGAGGTGTGGGCGCGCCGTGCCGGCGCCCAGTTCGTCGGCGGGGAACGGGGCTCGGACCCGGCGTCGGTCGCCTACGACGCGGTCGCTGCAGGGGGCGACGTCGTGATCGTCGACACGGCCGGACGCCTCCACACCCAGACGAACCTGATGGACGAGCTCGTCAAGGTGCGCCGGGTGATCGCGGGCCGGCTCGAAGGCGCCCCGCACGAGACGCTCCTCGTCCTCGACGCGACGACGGGCCAGAACGGGATCCAGCAGGCGCGCCTCTTCTCGGAGGCCGTCGGGGTGACCGGGGTGGCGCTCACGAAGCTCGACGGCTCCGCAAAGGGCGGGGTTGCGGTCGCGATCGCCTTCGAGCTCGGCCTGCCGGTGAAGCTGATCGGCGTCGGCGAGGGGCTCGACGATCTCCGCCCGTTCGATCCGCTCGACTTCGCGCGCGCGCTCGTCTCGGGGTAGGGCGGCACGCCCCGTCGGTGTTTTCGCCGCCTGCGGCTGCGTGCCCCGGCGCCCCGATCGGTCCGGCTGTCGATGCCAAGCGGCGCACATAAAGGAATTTCCCCGCCCTGGGTGGGTGGGAGAACCCGCCACCCACGCGGACAATTTTACGGGCTCGGGTGTCACAACGCTGTCACGGACTTCTTAAACCTCGTCCCCAGATTTCATCCACCGGTTCCGAGATTTCCATCCACCGCGCGCGAGCCCGCCCTCCCCCGCCATTACACTGGACGCGTGTTCGACGCCCTTTCAGACCGGCTCTCCGGCGCGCTCGGCGGCCTCAGCAAGCGAGGGAAGCTCGACGAGGAGGCGATCTCGCGTGCGATGCGCGAGATCCGGCTCGCGCTACTCGACGCAGACGTCAACCTGGACGTCGTCCGCACGTTCGTCGAGCGGGTCCGTGAGCGGGCGCTCGGCGAGGAGGTGCTGAAGAGCCTCACGCCAGGCCAGCAGGTCGTCAAGGTCGTTCACGACGAGCTCACCGAGCTGCTCGGCGCCGACACGACCGAGCTCGCACTCGGCCGGAACGCCGTGATCCTTCTCGCCGGCCTCCAGGGCGCCGGGAAGACGACCGCCGCCGGCAAGCTCGCGCTCTCGCTGCGCGACCAGGGCCGCAAGCCGGGCCTCGTCGCCGCCGACCTCGCTCGCCCGGCTGCGATCGACCAGCTCGAGCAGCTCGGTGCCCAGCTCGGTGTTCCTGTCTTCCGTACCGACACGAGCGACCCTGTCGAGGCTGCCCGCGCCGGCCTCGAGCGGGCCAGGGCAGAGGGTCTCGACACCGTGATCGTCGACACCGCCGGCCGGCTCCAGGTCGATGCCGACCTGATGGACGAGCTCGAGCGGGTCCGCGACGCAGTCGATCCCACGAACGCGCTCCTCGTGCTCGACGCGATGACCGGCCAGCAGGCGGCCGAGGTCGCAAAAGCCTTCGAGGAGAAGATCGACTTCGACGGTGTGATCCTGACGAAGCTCGACGGTGACGCCCGAGGTGGGGCCGCACTGTCGGTCAAGAGCGTCACGGGCCGCCCCATCATGTTCGGCGGCACCGGGGAGAAGCTCGACGCGCTCGAGGTGTTCCACCCCGACCGCATGGCCTCGCGAATCCTCGGGATGGGAGACGTCCTCA
>DASZLW010000326.1:0-3241 GCA_035552175.1 Gaiellaceae bacterium
TCGGCGGCAAGCGAGAGCTCCCGCGAGACCCCGAGGCTCTCGCCGAGGGAAGGCCAGCCGCCGAGGCCGAGCTCCGCCGACACCGCTCCCATGTGCATGTGGCCGCCCCGGGTCAGCGTCGGCTCCTCGCAGTGGAGTGCGAGCCGGCGGCCGGTGATCGCGTTGTACTCGAGCGCACGGCGCATGAGGCCGGCCGTCGCGACCGGGCGGCCGTCGTCGGTGAATGCCGCCGCACCGGCGTCCGCGAGCTCGCCCATCTCGGTCAGCTGCGTCCCGGCCTGGCCGATCGTGATGGCCGCGGTGAATCCCACCGGTACGTCGGCCTCGCTCTCTGCACGCGCGCGCAGGCCGCGGAGCACCTCGGGAGTGTCGACGACGGGGTCGGTGTTCGGCATCGCGAAGATCGCGCAGTAGCCGCCGGCGGCGGCGGCGGCGGTCCCGCTCGCGATCGTCTCCTCGTCCTCGCGTCCGGGCGTGCGCAGGTGGACGTGCGGGTCGATGAACGCCGGAGCGAGCACGAGGCCCGCTCCATCGATCACCCGATGTCCGTTCGCGTCGAGCCGGGCTCCGATCGCGGAGATCGTGCCGCCGTCGATCCGGAGATCGACGATCGAGTCGACGCCCTCGGTCGGGTCGAGGACGCGGGCGCCGCGAATGACGAGATCGTCCGCACCGGCTCGCCCGACGAGCACCGGAGCGCTCACGACGCCACTCCGAGCGAAGCCTCCACCGCGACCGGCCCGGTCGTCAGCAGGTCGTAGAGGACGGCCATCCGGACGACGAGCCCGGAACGGACCTGGTCGACGACGAGCGCCGCGTCCGAGTCGGCGACCCTCGGGTCGATCTCGACCCCGCGGTTCATCGGGCCCGGGTGCATCACGCGCTGCCCGGGGCGGAGCCGCTCGGGCGTGACGCACCAGCGCGAGCTGTACTCGCGGAGCGACGGGACGTAGTTCGCCCCCTGCTCCATGCGCTCGCGCTGCATCCGGAGGACATAGACGATGTCGGCGTCGCGGATCGCGGCGATGTCGTGGGAGACCTCCCCGAGCTCCCTCGGCACGAGCGGCGGGGGCCCGACGAGGACGACGCTCGCCCCGACGAGCTCGAGCGCCTGGATCAGCGAGCGGGCGACCCTCGAATGGAGGACGTCGCCGACGATCGCGACGTGGACGCCTTCGAGGCGGCCGAGCGCGTTCTGGATCGAGTGCAGGTCGAGGAGCGCCTGGGTGGGATGCTGGTGCTTCCCGTCGCCGGCGTTCACGACGTGTGCGTCGGTGACGGATGCGACGAGCTTCGGCGCCCCGATCTGCGGATGGCGTATCACGATCACGTCGGGGTCGTAGGCCGAGAGGGTGAGCGCCGTGTCCTTGAGCGACTCGCCCTTGTCGACCGACGAGCCGCTCGACTTGATGGAGAGCGTGTCGGCCGAAAGCCGCTTCGCCGCGAGCTCGAACGACGAGGACGTGCGTGTGGACGACTCGAAGAACACGTTGACGACGAGCCGGCCGCGAAGCGTCGGCAGCTTCTTCGTGTCCCGCTCCTGCGAGAGCGCGAAGGAGTGCGCCGTCGCGAGGAGGCGTCCGACGTCGTCGCGGTCGAGGTCGCGGATCGACAGCAGGTGCCGCCGCTCGGGGGCACGCGGCGGAAGCAGCTCGCCGACGACCTTCAGGTGATCATTCATCTCCGGCCTCCTCGGGCTCCTCGATCAGGACGACCCGGTCGACCTCGTCGACCTCGACGAGCTGGACCTGGACGCGTTCGCGCCGCGAGGTCGGCAGGTTCTTGCCGACGTAGTCCGGCCGGATGGGCAGCTCCCGGTGCCCTCGATCGGCGAGGACGGCGAGCTGCACCCGGGCCGGGCGTCCGTACTCGAGCAGCGCATCGATCGCGGCACGGACGGTGCGACCGGTGTAGAGCACGTCGTCGACGAGGATCACCGTGCGTCCCTCGAGCTCGAAGCCGAGCTTCGTGTCGCGGACGATCGGCTGCCGTCGCCTGGGTGCCTGGCCGCCGCGCACGTGCACGTCGTCCCGGTGGAAGGTGATGTCGAGCTGACCGAGCTCGAGCTCGGTGCCTGCACGCTCGTCGATCAGGCGGCGGAGGCGCTGCGCGAGCGGGACTCCGCGGGAATGGATCCCGACGAGCGCGACGGTGTCGAGGTTCTCGTTTCGTTCGATGATCTCGTGCGCGATGCGAGAGAGCGTCCGCTCGATGGCCTCGCCGTCGAGCAGAATCCGCCCATCCGGTGCCACGGCATGCTGATGCATCTCACTCCTTTCCGGCCTCTCTGGGCGCGGTTTAAAGAAGGGTCAAATCTGCGGGCCGACCGGGAACGCCAACCGCCGACGACTCTAGCAGCGGCCAAGGACGTTCGACCGGACGCCGCCGCAGGACCCCGACCAGGCCGGCGATCCCGGCAAGGCCGCCGCACGTGAGCAGGATCAGGCATCCCTCGCGCCGCGAGAGCCCGATCAGCGACCAGATCGTCGTCGGCCACGTGACGAACTGCAGCCTGTTGGCGACCGACCACGTCAGCTCGTCGAAGAGCCCCAAGCCGACCGACACCGCGGCGAGCAGGAGCGTCACCCACCGCCACCGGGCGAGCGCGAACGGGAGGCCGAGGAGCAGGAACGGGATCGCGACGGTTGCGAAGCGCGGCCCCGGGGAGAGGCCGCCGTTCGGCAAGAAGTAGCCCGCCGTGTACAGGGCGAAGACGAAAGCGATCGCGCCGGCGGTCCAGGCTTCGCGCCGGGCAGTGCGCCCGAACCGGACGAGGCCGGCGACCGCCATGACGAGGACCGGCGAGACGAGGAAGAGGCCGTGACCGTCGAGGAGGAGCGTCCAGATGCCGTGGCCGCTCGGGAGGCCGACGCCGAAGAGGTTCTGCTGCTGCTCGGCTGTGAAGACGTTGTCGGTGTAGCGGTAGGAGAGCCTCCACGGAGCGCCGAAGGCGAGCCAGTCGTAGGCACCGAGGACGATCGCGGGCGGCATTCCGCCGAGGATCGTCGCGAGACCGGCGCCGCGCCCGCCGCGCGCCGCGGCATAGACGACGAGAACGAGCGCCGCGAGACCGGCGGGGTACTCGAAGAGCACGCCCACACCCGCCAGAAGACCCGCGATTGCCCAGTCGCGTCGGCGCCGGGCGCGCGTCGCGACGACGAACGCGCCGAGCAGCACGAGGGCGTCGGGGATGTGGCCGAAGAGCGTCGGCCCGAGCGAGCCCGCCATCGTGCCGACGCCG
>DASZLW010000327.1:0-1839 GCA_035552175.1 Gaiellaceae bacterium
TGCGTCCCCCCCTCGAGATCGATGATCGCGAGGCGCCGCGCGGCGAGCCCGACCCCGCCGTCGACGAAGCTCCCCTCGGAGTCGGGCCCCCGGTGGACGAGCGTCGCCGACATCGCGGCGAGCCGCTTCCGATCGATCCGACCGCGCGAGGACGCGATCCCGCAGATCCCGCACATCCGAGCGAGTCTAGAGACGGATCAGGCGGCTTCGGGAACGGGCGCGGCCGGCGGCGCCGAGTGGCGCACGAACAGGATCCTGGCCGCGAACCCGGGCAGATACCAGTTCCACTTGCCGAGCAGCCGCATCAGCGAGGGCACGAGCAGCGCCCGGATCACCGTCGCGTCGAAGATGATCCCGGCCGCAAGCCCGATCCCGAACTGCTTGATGTCGACGCCCGGGCTCGACGAGAGCACGAAGAACGCGAACATGAGGACGAGCGCCGCGCTCGTCACGAGCTTGCCGGTGCGCGCCAGCCCGAGGGACACGGCGTGCCGCGTGTCGCCTGTCTCGTCGTAGGCCTCGCGCATCCGGGTCAGCATGAACACCTCGTAGTCCATCGAGAGCCCGAAGAGGAACGCGAAGATCATCAGTGGGATCCAGGGGATGATCGACTGGGTCGCCTGCACGTTCCAGATCGCCTCCGAGCCGTGCCCCTTCTGGAAGATGAACACGATGATCCCGTAGGCGGCGCCGAGCGAGATCAGGTTGAGGATCGCCGCCTTGAGCGCGAGGACGATCGACTTGAACGCACGCGTCAGCAGGATCAAGGTGAAGAGGAGCACGAAGGCGAGCACGTACGGGAAGTTGGAGTAGACGGCGCTGACGAAGTCGCGCTCCTCAGGCGCGACGCCGCCGAGGGAGAGCTGGACGTTCTCCGACCCGACGCCCGTCGTCGACTGGTTGTCGAACGTCGCCTGGATCGTCGGGAGGACGTCGCGCTTGAGCTCGGAGATGATCGGCCGGGCCGCCTTCGACGAGCCGTCGACGTCGGGGAACGCCTCGACGAGGGCATACTCGCCGCTGTGCCAGGCGGGCGGCGCGGCAGCGCCTTCGATGCCGGGCGTCGTCGCGAGTGCCTTCGTGACGTCCGCAAGCACGCCTCCGCCCACGGTCGAGCCGTTGTCGTAGCCCTGGACGAGGATGACGAACGGCTTCATCACGCCGAGGGAGATCCCGGCGTCGACGAGCGCCTGGCGTCCCTGGATCGCGTCGCCGCTTCCTGGCAGATCCTTCACCTGCGCCTCGCTCGGGTTCAGCTGGACGCCCGAGTAGACGAGCAGGCCGACCACGATCAGCCCGATCGCCGCGAGCGGCACCGGCCGGCGCATCACGAGCCTCGCCCAGCGCCCCCACAATCCGTCCTCGGGATGGCCCGAGTCGACGAAGCGCCTGGGGAGGACGCGGATGCTGTTGATCCGGGTGCCGAGCGAGGCCAGCAGCGCCGGCAGGAGCGTGATGGCCGCGACCACCGAGACGGCGGGGATCAGCATCCCGCCGATCCCGATCGAGCGGATGAACGGCAACGGCAGCACGATCATCGACAGCAGCCCGACCGCGACGGTCGACCCGGAGACGATCACCGAGCGCCCGGCATGGGTCATCATCTGCACGAGCGCCGTCTCGACGTCCTCGCCCTCGCGCAGTTCGTCGCGGAACCGGAAGATCATCAGGAGCGCGTAGTCGATCGCGACCCCGAGCCCGACGAGCGCGATCAGGAACTGCACGATGATCGACACGTTCGTGACGTAGGTGAGGATCCAGACGAGCGTGAACGTGTTGAGGATCGACGCGATCGCGACGGCGATCGGCATCAGCACGGCCGGCAGGGTGCCGAAGACG
>DASZLW010000328.1:0-12410 GCA_035552175.1 Gaiellaceae bacterium
CCACCGGGACCACAACCCGGGGCTCTACCAACTGAGCTACCGCCACCAAGCGCGGACATCGTATCGGCGGCGCGAGGCGCGCTGAGAAGCTCCCGCCGCAGGATTGGGATTCGCCCGATCCGGCAACCACTCCGACATGACTACGCCCGATAGCTGGCCGTCCGAGGGACCCACTGTCGTCCGCGGTGCCGCCGGCCCTCCACCGCACGACACCACGCCTCTTCCGCCCGTGCCGCCGGGTTCTCCGCTTCCGCCTCCGGGCGAGGGACCCGACGACCGTCTCGGCATGGGGCTGCTCGTCGGCATCCTCGCGATCGCGGCGGTCGGCGCCGTGATCGCGGCGATCCTCCTCACGCGCCGCCACGACCACACAGCGACGCCGGCGACGACGACGGTGGTCGTCACGAAGAACGCCGCCACGCCCAAGACGGTCGTCGCGCACACGACGCCGGCCGCCCCAGCCGCGGCACCCGTGCCGAACCTGATCGGCGAGAGCACCGCGGATGCGACGAGCTCGCTGAAGGCCTCCGGCTTCACGGTCCGCGTGGCAACCGTCCGCGGCGCGCCGCCGGCCGGCCGCGTGGTCGGCGAGAACCCACCGCCGGCCCGCCACGCAGCCCCGGGCTCGATCGTGACACTCGACATCTCGAACGGCACCGCCGTGCCGTCCAAGTCTTCCGCCGCGACGACCACGGTCGTGACCCAGACGACGACGGCACCTGCGGCCAAGACGGTTCCGGCGAGGTCGAGCCCCGCGGCCACAACCGCCGCCGCGACGGCGCCCACCGCCGCGACCTCCGCCTCAAAGACGACAACCGCGACGCCGCAGCCGACCACCGCGACGATCCCCGACGTCTCAGGGGGCGATGCCCAGGCAGCAGCGCAGGCGCTGAGCCGAGCGAACTTGCTGACGAGCCTCGCCTACGTCCCGAGCGACGATCCGCTCGAGACGGTCGAGGCCGAGAGCCCGACCGCCGGAGCGAACGCACCCGCGGGCTCGCACGTGACCGTGAACGTCTCCTCTGGCCCCGGACAGAAGCAGCAGGAGACCGTTCCGGACGTCAGCGGCAAGACGATCCCGCAGGCCGTCGCCGCCATGCAGCAGGCGGGACTGAGGCTGATCTTCGTCAAGAAGCCCGTCAACGAGCGGTCCCTGGCGGGAACCGTCGTCGAGCAGACGCCGGCCGCCGGCAGGACGGCGCCGAAGAACGCGCAGATCCTCGTCTACATGGGCGCCTTCGAGTAACCGCCCGGCAATTCGACCGAAAGGAACGGAAGAAAATGGGACTTGGCATCTCCATCATGCTCGCCGCCGCCGGAGCGATCCTGATCTGGGCGGTCAACGTGACCTCGTCAGGATTCAACATCCACACCGCCGGCGTCATCCTCCTCGTCGTCGGGATCATCGGGTTCTGCCTCTCGCTTGCGTTCTGGTCCTCGTGGGGCGGTTTCGGCGGACGCACCGCCGCAGCACCGCGTGACGGCGACAACGTCACCGTCATCGATCGCTGAGCGTGCGTGAACGGCTGCCGGCGTTCCCGCGCCGGCAGCCACGAGCCCTTCTCGGCCTCCCACGGTGAGATATAAGACGGGCGTCGGCCCCGGCCGGCGCCCGGCAAACACCGATCAGGAGGGTGAGTGACCGTGACTCGCACGTGCAAATCCTTGCTCCTTACCCTGGGGGTGGTGTTCCTCGGGACTGCGGTCGGCGCAAGTAGCGCCGCCAAGACACCGTTCACGGTCGGCGCGGCGCCGACCCTCACTTCGACCTTCTCGGCGGCGAAATCGGTCACCGGGCAGCTCGCACAGACGGACCCGTCACTCCTCGGGCAGACGAGCTCGAAGACGGTCAACGTGATGATCAAGTACGACGTCGACTCGGCCGCCTCGTACGTCGGCGGAGTCGCCGGGTACAAACCGACGAGCCCCTCCGTGACCGGCGTCTCGCTTGCCGCCAACCAATCTGCGGTCACGGCGTACGACCAGCACCTCGATCAGGTGACGAGCAAGATCAGCTCGGCAGTCGACAAGGCCGTTCCGAGCACGCAGATCGGTGCGACGTTCACGACGGCCTACGGCGGCGTCGCCGCCCAGGTGCCCGCGAACCAGGTCGGGGCGCTCTTGAACGTCCCCGGAGTCGTTGCCGTCCAGAAGGACTCGCTCGCCCAACCCCTGGACGACAACACCGAGTTCATCGGCGCGACCGCGGTCTGGCCGTCGCTCGGCGGCTCTGCGAACGCCGGCAAGCACGTGATCGTCGGCGTCATCGACACCGGCGTCTGGCCCGAGAACCCGATGCTCTCTCCCTCGGGGATCAGCCCCTCGCCGGTTCCGCTCGGCAACTTCCACTGCGACTTCGGCAACGGCAGCGACGTGGCGCATCTCGGGCCGACGTTCGCGTGCAACAACAAGCTGATCGGCGCCTACAACTTCACGCAGACCTACATGGCGACGCTCGGGTCGGACGGCCAGGAGTTCTGCAACAACACGACGCTCGAGTGCTCGGTGCGCGACTCCGAGGGACACGGCACCCACACGATGACGACCGCTGCGGGTGACTGCGTCACCTCGGCCATCCTGTACGGCGTCGATCGCGGTCCCGTCTGCGGAATCGCTCCCGGAGCGCATGTGATCGAGTACCGCGCATGCCTGTCGCAGGGCTGCTTCAACGCCGACACGGTCGGCGCGGTGCAGCAGGCGATCCTGAACGGCGTCGACGTGATCAACTACTCGATCTCGGGAGGCGCAGATCCGTACACCGATCCGACAGAGCTCGCGTTCCTCGACGCGTTCCACGCGGGCATCTCGGTCGAGGCGGCCGCCGGCAACAGCGGCCCGGCTGCGGCGACCGTCGACCACGGAGCTCCCTGGGTGACCTCGGTCGGCGCCGTCACGGGGCCGCGGTCGTTCACCTCGACCCTCCACCTCGCGGCCGACGGCGGAGCGACGTTCACCATGCCCGGCGTCACCTTGACGAAGGGGATCACCTCCCCCACGCCGATCGTGCTGGCGCAGAACCTCCCGGGCGAGGACGTGCTCTGCCAGTCGAAGCTGGCCGCCGGGACGGCGACCGGCAAGGTCGTGCTCTGCGAGCGCGGTGTCAACGCCCGTATCGACAAGGGCTTCAACGTCCTCCAGGGCGGTGCGGCCGGGATGATCGAGTACAACCCGATCGCCGAGGACACGGAGTCCGACAACCACTGGCTCCCGGCGATCCATCTCGACGGCCCGGATACGGCACTCCTCGCGTTCATCGCCAACCACACGAACGTGACGGCCACATGGGCCCAGGGAGCGGCGACCCCGGCCACCCCCGACGTGATGGCGGCCTTCTCGTCACGCGGCCCGTCGCCGGACTTCCTCAAGCCGGATGTCGTCGCGCCGGGAGTCCAGGTGCTGGCGGGGATGACGCCTCAGCCTGACGAGACGACCCCGACGAACGGCCCGCCCGGCAACAACTTCCAGGCGATCGCCGGAACCTCGATGGCGAGCCCGCACGCAGCTGGTGTCGCGGCGCTGATCAAGTCCGTGCATCCCGACTGGGATCCGGCGGAGATCAAGTCCGCGATGATGACGTCGGCCGTCCAGGACGTGGTCAACGTCAACGGTGACGGCACGACGAGCCCCGTGACGCCGTTCGACGACGGCGCAGGCTCGATCCGCGTCGACCGTGCGGTCAACCCGACCGCGGTGTTCGACGAGAACTACAACGACTACGTGGCATCCGAGACCGACGCGCTCGACCGGATCAACCTGAACATCCCGAGTGTCGATGAGACCGTGATGACCGGTCAGGTCACAGTGCCGCGGTCGCTGACGAACGTCACGGGTAAGAACGTCACCCTCACGGTGGCGACGACGACGTCCTCGCCGGACGCCACGATCCTGGTCACGGACAGCTTCAACAAGTCCGTCAAGGTGAAGGCTGACGACGTGATCCACCTGAAGAAGAACGACGTGACCCCGATCTGGATCACGATCGAAGGGCCCGACCTGACGAACGGCACGCAGTACTTCGGCCGGATCACCCTCACGCCGCAAGGCACGGGATCGAGCGACATCACGATCCCGGTCGCCTTCGTCAAGCAGCAGGGCTCGGTCACGCTGACCCACACCTGCAGCCCGACGACCATCACCGCGAAGAAGACGACGTCGAACTGCAACGTCACGGTGACGAACGAGGACAGCATCGAGGCGAACGCGAGCCTCACGGTCTCTCCGACGAACAAGGACAAGCTCGAGTACACGAACATCACGGCGCCCGGTTCGTCGATCGGGACCGACTCGGGCGTCACATGGAGCGGAGCGCTGTCGCCCACCATCGCGCCGCAGATCACCTCGATCACGCCGACGACCGGGCCGGGCGGCGGTTATCTACCGCTCTCCGACTTCGGGGTCGCACCGATCGCCGGCGTCGGCGACGAGACGATCACGAACTTCAACGTTCCGACGTTCTACTTCGGCGGTGAGCCGTACACGAGCATCGGGATCGTCTCCGACGGCTACGTCGTCGTCGGCGGCGGGACGCAGAGCGACGTCGACTCCGAGCCGCAGAAGTTCCCGGACCCGAGCGCGCCGAACGACGTGGTCGCTCCGTTCATGACCGACCTGAACCCGGCGGCCGGCGGCACGATCCGGATCGGCACCCTCTCCGACGCGGTGGCCAATCTCAGCTGGCTCATCGTCGACTTCGAGGGCGTCAAGAACTTCAGCAACGGAGTCACACACACCGGGGAGATCTGGTTCCAGCTGAGCAGCGGGGCCGCGACAGGGGCCGCAAGCGAGCAGACGACCATCTCCTACGGTGGCCCGACTGTCGGGAGCGCCCCGGGCAACGCCGGTCAGGGTGACCCTGACGGCGTGTCGGCGGCGTTCCCCGACGGAGTCAACTGGGGCGCCGAGAACCGCGACGGCTCGAGCGGGATCAACCTCGCGACCGCCCCCGCGGATGGAAGTGAGTACGCGGTCAACACCTCCCCGCCGTCTCCGGGGGGATCGGTGTCGATCAACTTCACGGTCGGCAGCAAGAAGCCGGGCTCGTTCGTCTCGCGGGCGTCGATGACGTCGGACGTGACGCCGGGAACGACTCAGGTGGACGTGCCGATCACAGTGCACTGACCGGCCCACCGGTCGAAGAGGTTCGAGGGGCCGCCTCCGGGCGGCCCCTTGCACGTCCGGCCACGACGCTGGTCGGAGCGGTATCACGCGCCGAGGAGCGCAGTGCCGAAGCTGGACGAACTGCACCGTCGGGATCGTGGGTGGAGCCCGCGAGTGGACTGATGCGCCCGGGAGGATTCGAACCTCCGTCCATCGGCTTAGAAGGCCGCCGCTCTGTCCCCTGAGCTACGGGCGCGCCGGCTGGTCCGGGCCTGCGAAGAGTATCGGGCGCTCAGCGCCGGACGAGACGGCGGGCCTGCAGCCACGCCACCGAGCCCGACTTGCGCGCGACGGGGGCGATCAGCTCCCTGCGGGTCGCGACGCCGAAGTGGTCCTTCAGGAAGTCGCTCAGCCGGAGCGTGGGATCGAGACGTGCTCGGCGGCGGAAGCGTTCCAGCTCGACGAGCCACCACTCGCCGCCGCCGTTCTGCTGCGTCGAGGTCCGGTGGACGCGGCGTTCGAGGCGTCCCTTCGGAGCTTCGTCGAGCAGGGCGAAGACGCCTGTAGGCACCGGGAGATCGACCGCCCCGACGAGCTGCTCGAGTGCCGCCGCGAGGAGCACCGTCATCCTCCGCGCAATCGCCTCGGCGACGAACACCTCCCAGTCGAGCGAGCCCGAACGGTCGATCGCCGCGGCATCGGCCATCCAGCGAACGGGAGGGATCAGGCCCCACTCCCCGCCGTGCGCCGCGACGTGGAGCAGCTGGTCGGCGGGACAGAGCGCCCTCGTCTTCATGCCGTGCATCTCGATCTCGACCGAACGTTCCCAGAAGCCGTCGTCGGAGCCGGATTGCGCGAGCGAGAACCAGTGCAGGTCGAGAACATGCCCCGCGCCGTCGTACACCGCCTGCGCGTGCTCGCTTCGCAGCCTGCGCGGCTCCGTCAGCCATCCAGCCGCGACGAGCGCCGTGAGCGCGCGGTCGGCATCGGCTCGCGGCACGAGGATGTCGACGTCCTCCATCGGCCGAGCGCCCGTGTCGCGATAGCTCGCGACCGCGAGGCCCGCTCCCTTGAGGAGCAGCGTGCGAATCCCGGCCCGGTGGAGTGTCTCCAGAGCATCGCCCGCGCCCTTGAGCAGGACCTGATTGCGAAGCCATGCCGAGCGGTAGGCGCCCTTGAGGGCATTCTCGTCGACTGCGCCGAGCAGGGCACCGAGGCGCCGGTAGATCGGGGGGAACAGGCTGATCGCGACGTGATCGGCGTCCTCGAGGCTGTGCCCCGAACGCCAGGCGGCCCATGCCTCGGCAGCCCGCGGAACCTCGAGCGCACAGGCTCGCAGGAGCAACGTCTGGTCGGGAGTCGGCCAGCAGCCTCCGGTCGAAGGCGCCGGAATCAACCCGCCGTGGAAGGCCTCGGACATCGTCGTCTCACCGGCACGCCGCGGTGGAAGGCAAGCGCCGACCCTACGGTAACATCGCCCTCCCCGGCCGCCCGGTGGGTGCTTTCGCGCATGAGATTCAAGGTCAACACGCCGCCCGTCATCCACCAGACCCTCGACGGTGAGGTGATCGTCGTCGACCTGGACTCGGGCACCTACTACAGCATCGCCGGAACGGGAGCCGAGATCTGGGCCGCGATCGAGGCCGGGGCGACGACCGAGGAGGCGATCCTCTCGATGCAGCGACGCTACGGAGACGACGAGGAGGTCGGGGCTGCCGTGAGCCGGTTCGTGGAGGAGCTCGTCGCCGGCGACTTGATCGTGACGGCCGCCGAGCGCACGGAGGCTCCCGCGCTGCCGGAGGAGCCCGCCGGCGAACGGTTCGTCCCACCGACCCTCACGCGGTACACCGACATGCAGGAGCTCCTGATGCTGGATCCGATCCACGAGGTCGACGAGAACGGCTGGCCGAACAGCCTCGACCGCACGGGGCAAGCCGGCGAGGGCTGACGTCCGATGGCGGCGCAGGTGGAAACGCAGTCGCGTGCCGCGAGCTTCTTCGACGAGGTACGGGAGACCTGGCAGGCCGCGGCCGACGGCACCAGGGTCGAAGAGCGCCGGTACCGGATCGCCGGTCTCGGCCTCGAGCTCCGCGTCGCCGGCCCTGCGCTCGTTCGACCGCTCACCCGGGCCCTCGCTCACCTCCCGGCACCCCCGCTCGACGCCGTGAAGCTCGTCGTCCGCGCCTGGGACACCCGCACAACCGGTATCGCGATCCCGCGTGCCCCCTGGGGCGCGGGCGACTACCTCGAGTACGGCAAGATCCGCGGCTTCTTCGACGAGCGGTTCCAGTTCACGTTCCAGTGGGGGTCGCATTCGCTCGTCATGCTCGACGTCGAGCGCGGCGAGGCGATCTACTGGGTCGCCTCGGCGGAGCAGATCCCGCACTTCGAGATGGCGGCCCCGCTGCGGATCGTGCTCCACGGCTGGCTCCAGGCGCAGGGCGTCGAGCTCGTCCACGCGGCCGCGGTCGGTTCGGGCGACGGCTGCGTCCTGCTCGCCGGGAAGACCGGCACCGGGAAATCGTGGACTGCGCTCGCGGCGAGCCGCTCGGGGCTCGAGCTGCTCGCCGACGACTACAGCCTGCTGCGCCCGGGCTCGCCGACGCGCGTCGCGAGCGTCTACAGCGCGGCGAAGACCCATGCAGATGCATTGGAGCGGCTGCCGTTCCTCGATGCGATGGTCGACAACCGCGCGCGGCCGGAGGGGGACAAGGCTGTCTACTTCCTGCGGGAGCACGATCCCATCGGTCTGCTCCTCGAGGCGGACCTGCAAGCCGTGCTCATTCCGCGACGGGTGGCGACCGGCAGCGCCCGGCTCGTGCCCGCGCCGGCCGCCGCAGCGCTCGCGGCACTCGCGCCGAGCACGATCCTGCAGCTTCCGGCGGCCGGCGCCGAGACCCTCCGCCGGATCACGGCCGTCGTGCGCGAGGTGCCGTGCTTCACCCTCGACCTGGGCACGGAGCTCGCAGCGATCGGGCCGGCAATCGCGTCGCTCCTCATCTGAATGGCCAAAAGGCGCAGGGCGATCGTCACGCTCGCGGTAGGGCCCGGCTTCTCCGAGCGTTGGCACTCGATCGCCGAGCCGCACTGGCGCCGGTACTGCGACCGGCATGGTTACGACCTGATCTGCCTCGAGGAGCCGCTCGACACGAGCGAGCGAGCACGGGGACGGTCGCCCGCCTGGCAGAAGTGCCTGATCCTCGGGCAGCCGTTCGCCGAGGAGTACGAGCAGATCGTCTGGGTCGACACCGACATCCTTCCGGCGCCGCGTGCGCCCTCGATCGCCGACCGGGTGCCGCTCGAGCTCGTCGGCGCCGTCGACGAGTACTCGGTGCCGAACCGAGAGCTCCACACGCGCACGCTCGCCAAGCTGTACCGGCACTGGGACGACGCGGGGATCGCCTACGTCCGGAACCCGACCCCCTCCGAGTACCACACGCTCTTCGGGCTACCGGCCGGCCTCGACTCGGTCGTCCAGACCGGGGTCATGGTGCTCTCGCCCGCACACCACCGGGCGATCCTGGAGGACACCTACGCTCGCTACGACGACCGGGGCGCGGGATGGAACTACGAGATGCGGCCGCTCTCCTACGAGCTGCAGCACGCCGGCATCGTGCAGTGGATCGACCCGCGCTTCAACTACATCTGGGGTCACTACCAGGCGCTCCACCACCCGTTCCTCATCGCGCATCCCGGTCACCCTCGGCTTGCCGAGCATGTCGCGGAGGCGCTCGCCGAGGTGCACTTCCTGCACTTCACGGGCAGCCTGGAGGACATGGACGTCGCAGCCCGGGTGCTCCCTCGTGCACGTCCGCACGTGCGGCCTGCCCGGGAAAGCCGGGCGGTGCGGGCTCCCGTCGCGCTCTTCGTCCACGCCCGGCCCGAGCACACGCGCAGGCTCGTCGAGCTCGTCCGCGCCGCGAACCCGGCCCAGGTGCTCGTCGTCGCAGACGGCCCGCGGAACGACGCCGAGGCGGCGCGGTGCGCCGAGACGCGCAAGGCGATCGCCGACGCGGACTGGGGATGCGAGCTGCGCATGGAGGTGTCCGACGAGAACCTCGGGCTCAAACGGAGGGTCGAGTCGGGGCTCGACTGGGTGTTCGACCAGGTCGACGAGGCGATCGTCCTGGAGGACGACTGCCACCCCCACCCGACGTTCTTCGCCTTCTGCGACGAGCTGCTCGACCGGTACCGCGACGACCCTCGCGTGCTGACCGTGTCCGGCAGCAACTTCGGGCAGGGGACCGATGCAGGGGACGGAAGCTACTTCTTCTCGCGCTATCCGCTGATCTGGGGTTGGGCGACGTGGGCGCGGGCGTGGCGGCACTACTCGCCGGAGCTCGCCGAGTGGCCCGAGCTCGAGTCGAGCGGGTGGCTCGAGGAGCTGTTTCACGACCCGCAGGCCGTGCAGTACTGGCGTTACACCCTCGGGCAGCGCCGGCAGCTCGCGGACACGTGGGACAGCGGGTGGCTGCTCGGATCGTGGCTCGCCGGAGGGCTGACGGCCGTATCGAAGGAGAACCTCGTGTCGAACGTCGGGTTCGGCGCGGAGGCGACGAACACGAAGGACATCCACCCCCTCTTCGCCAATCTTCCCACGACACCGGCCGAGTTGCCGGTGCGGCACCCGTCCTCGGTCGAGCGCGACGCGGAGGCCGACGCGTTCCTCGAGGACATCCTCTTCAGCGGCAACCTCGGGAGGTTGTTCGAACAGATCAGGCGCTTTCAATCGGGCGCGGCTCGTTGACCGCGAGCATCGTCCACGTGATCCAGTCGCTCTCACGCGGCGGCGGTGGTCGGGCGCTCCTCTCGGTCGCAGACCATGGCAGCACGATCGTCTCGCTCACGGCGCCCGACCCGTTGATGCGAGCCCGTGCCGAGGCTGCCGGCGTCGCCGTGATCGACGCCGCCGGCGCGCCCGAGACGATGCGCGCCGCGGACGTCGTCCTCGTCCACTTCTGGAACACGCCCGAGCTGTGGGAGTTCCTGCGCGGCGGCCTGCCGCCCGTGCGGCTCGCCGTGTGGACGCACGTCGCGGGCGACTCGCCGCCGCAGATCGTCACACCGGAGCTGCTCGAGCTTGCCGACGCGACCGTCGCGACGACCGCACGCACGGGCCTCGACCAGACGATTCCCCCCGCCCCCGATCCGGACCGCCTCGCCGGTGCGGAGCCGCAACCGCACGACGGCTTCACCGTCGGCTACATCGGGACGGTCGACTTCGTGAAGCTCCACCCGCGCTTCTTCGAGCTGAGCGCGGCCGTGGCCGTCCCGTCGATCCGATTTCTCGTCTGCGGCTCCGGCACTGCCGTCGGGACGATCGCCCGGCACGCCGACCCGCGCTTCGAGCTTCTCGGATACGTCGAGGACATCGCCTCGGTGCTCGCCCAGCTCGACGTCTTCGGCTATCCCCTCGCCCCCGGCAACTACTCCGCCTCCGACCTCGCCCTCCAGGAGGCGATGAGCGCCGGTGTTCCCCCGGTCGTCCTCGCGAACGGCGCCGCCGCGTCGCTCGTCGAGCACGGCGTGAACGGGCTCGTGGCCGCTGACGAGGCCGGCTACACGGCCGCGATCGAGCACCTCCACGCGAATCCCGAGGAGCGCCTGCGCCTCGGCCGCAACGCCCGCGAGCGGGCGCGCCGGACTCCGCAGGACGTCGCCGACGGGTGGTCGACGATCGTCGAGGATCTCCTCGAGCAGCCGAAGCGGGAACGCCCCGCAAGGCCCATCGGCGGGGCAGGCGCATTCGTCGCCTCGCTCGGGGAGGCGGCGCCCGAGTTCCGCGCGAGCCTCGATGCCACCGACGACGAGTCGGCGCTCGAGCCCGAAGCCGCGATCGCCTCCGCCCCGGCCGTCCTCGTGAGCGCGACGGGAGGCGGCGTCCTGCACTACCGGCGCCACTACCCGGACGACCCCCACCTGCGCCTGTGGTCCGGCCTCGTCCTCGACGCCGCCGGGCACCACGCGCTCGCCGTCGCAGAGCTCCGCCGGGCATGCGAGCTCGGGCTGGACACACCTCGGTCGCGTGCGTACCTCGCGCGCGCCGCAGAGGCGATCGGTGCGAGAGGGATCGTGGCCCCGGGGTGACACCGCCCTCCCTCGAGCGGTACGTCGACGCACGAGGCGGCCTCGGCGACCTTCCCGGCAGGCTCCGCTCCGGGACGTGCACGATCGCCTACATGGGCGCGAGCGTCACCGCCCAGAAGGACGGCTACCGCCCGCGCCTCCACGAGCTCCTCTGCCGCGACACGGGACACGACCACCGGGCAGTGGCGGCCGGGCTCGGGGCGATGGGATCGATCACCGGCGTCTTCCTGATGGACGAGCTCGTTCTTCCGCGCCGGCCCGACCTCACGTTCGTCGAGTACGCGACCTCGGACATCGCCGGGACGACCCCACTCGAGCACCTCGGCGCCGTGCTCGAGGGGATGGTCGGCAAGCTGCGCGGAGCCGGCAGCGAGCCGTGCTTCCTCTACCTTTCCCGCGCCGACACGCGGCTCGGGGCGAGCGCGGTCGTCGAGATCTACGAGCGAGTGGCAGACGCTCACGGCGTGCCGTCGATCAACGTGGCCGAGTGGATGCGCGAGGCGATCGATCGAGGTGAAGTTGCCGTCGATTCCGTGTTGCGGGACGTCGTCCACACGACGGCCACCGGGTCGGATCGGACGGCCACGGCGATCCGGGACGCGCTCTCAGAGATCCCGGACATGCCCCGACCTGACAGCGAGTTGGATGATGCGCAGTTCTCTGGAACAGGGTTCCGCTCGACACGCGTCGTCGCTGCGACACGGGCACTGGCCGCTGGCGAGCCGGTCGCAGAGGGGCGGTTCCGCCTCGTCTACCCCTACGTCGAGCTCGACCGCGACGGTCTCCTTCGATTTCGGCCGGACGGCGAGCTCGTCGGGCTCCTCGTCGTCGTCGGGCCGCATTCGGGCTATCTCGAGGTCGAGTCTCCGGCCGGCCGGGCGGAGCACCTGCTCTGGGACGAGGAATGCTCCTACGAGCGGCTCGGGTCGGTGATCTTCGATCCCTTCCTCGACGCCGGAGCTGACGTGACGATCCGACTCTCGGAGAGGCCGGTCGACGAGAGCGGAGCCCGGCGGCCGGTCGACCCGTCGATAGCCGCGCGGAAGCTGCTCAAGCTCATCGGACTGCTGGTGCGACCGTGACGAGCGAGCCGCTCGTCACGGTCGTGATCCCGACGCTCGACGCCGCACGTTTCCTCGACGAGGCGCTCCGGAGCGTGGCGGCGCAGACATACGCGCATTGCGAGGTCGTGATCGTCGACGGCGGCTCGACCGACGCAACGCTCG
>DASZLW010000329.1:0-8383 GCA_035552175.1 Gaiellaceae bacterium
GAGTGGGTCGAGGAGGTGACCCTTGCCGCGGCGTGACGACATCCATTCGATCTGCCTGATCGGCTCCGGCCCGATCGTGATCGGGCAGGCCTGCGAGTTCGACTACGCCGGGTGCCAGGCGCTCAAGGTGCTGCGGGACGAAGGCTTCCGCACCATCGTCGTCAACTCGAACCCGGCGACGATCATGACCGATCCCGGTTTCGCGGACGCGACCTACCTCGAGCCCCTCGATCTCGAAGGCGTGGCGGCCGTCCTGCGCCGGGAGCGACCACACGCGCTGCTCCCGACGATGGGCGGCCAGACCGCGTTGAACCTCGCACGGGAGCTCGAGGAGGCAGGCATCCTCGAGGAGCTCGGCGTGGAGCTGATCGGGGCGACCGTCGAGGTGATCGCTCGCGCTGAGGATCGCGAGCTCTTCAAGAAGGCCGTCGAGTCCTGCGGACTGCGGGTGGCGGATTCGACGATCGTGACCGACGTCTCCCAGCTCGAGGGGCTCGAGGTTCCGGCGGTGGTCAGACCGGCTTTCACTCTCGGCGGGCACGGCGGCGGTTTCGTGACCACGCGCGCGGAGCTCCAGAGCCAGGCTGCGCGCGGGATCGCCGAGTCGCCGATCGGGCAGGTGCTCGTCGAGCGCTCCCTCCGCGGCTGGGACGAGTTCGAGCTCGAGGTCGTCCGCGACCGCGTCGACAACGTCGTGATCGTGTGCTCGATCGAGAACCTCGACCCGATGGGCGTCCACACCGGCGACTCCGTCACGGTCGCCCCGCAGATGACCCTTCCAGACGAGGCCTACCAGGCGCTCCGCGACGCGGCGGTTGCGATCGTGAGGGCGGTCGGGGTCGACACGGGCGGTTCTAACGTCCAGTTCGCGCGGAATCGCGACACCGGAGAGATCCGCGTCGTCGAGATGAACCCGCGCGTCTCGCGGTCGTCGGCGCTCGCCTCGAAGGCCACCGGCTACCCGATCGCGAAGGTCGCGGCGCGCCTCGCCGTCGGGTACACGCTCGACGAGATTCCGAACGACCTGACCGGCACGACGCCGGCGAGCTTCGAGCCGACCCTGGACTACGTCGTCGTGAAGATGCCCCGCTTCGCCTTCGAGAAGTTCCCCGGCGCAGACCGGACCCTGGGCACGCAGATGAAGTCGGTCGGCGAGTCGATGGGGATCGGGCGCACGTTCGTCGAGGCCTTCGACAAGGCGCGCCGCGGGCTCGAGCTCGGCACGAACGCGACGCACGACTGGGCTCCCGAGGGCATGCACCCGTGGTTTCTCCGCGAGCTCGAGTCGCTTCACGGCGAGCGCGGCCCCGTTTGCTTCCGGCGCGTCGACTCGTGCGCGGGCGAGGTCGTGGCGGCCTCGAACTACTTCTACTCGACCCGCGGCGAACGCGACGAGCAGCCGCCCGAGCCGGGCCGCTCGGTCGTGATCCTCGGGAGCGGCCCGAACAGGATCGGGCAGGGGATCGAGTTCGACTACTGCTGCGTGCACGCGGCCCAGAGCTTCAGGGCGCAGGGATACGAGGCGGTCATGGTCAACTGCAACCCCGAGACGGTCTCGACCGACTACGACACCTCGGACCGCCTCTATTTCGAGCCGCTCGACGAGTCCGCGGTGCTCGCCGTCCTCGAGCGCGAGAAACCGGTCGGCGTGTGCATCCAGTTCGGCGGCCAGACACCGCTCAAGCTCGCCCGGGCGATCGAGCGGGCCGGCTTCAGGATCCTCGGCACGCAGTTCGACGCGGTCGACCTGGCCGAGGACCGCGAGCGCTTCGGCCGGCTCGCCGAGTCGCTCGGTATTCGGTGCCCGCAGTGGGGAATCGCGACGTCCGGCACGGAGGCCGCGGAGATCGCCGACAGGATCGGCTATCCCGTGCTCGTCCGGCCCTCGTACGTCCTCGGCGGCCGTGCGATGCGCGTCTGCTACGACGAAGCCGATGTCCACGCGGCGATGGCCGCGGTCGAAGGCGCCGTGCTCGTGGACCGGTTCCTCGAGAGCGCGATCGAGCTCGACGTCGACGCGCTCTGCGACGGGGCGGACACGTACGTCGCAGCCGTGATGGAGCATGTCGAAGAGGCTGGAATCCATTCGGGCGACTCCTCCTGCGTCCTGCCCGCGCCGTCCGACTCGCCCGAGATCCGCGATCTCGTCCGCCGGCTCGGGCCCGCCCTCGGGGTTGTCGGCCTGCTCAACGTCCAGCTCGCGCTCTCGGCCGGCGAGGTCTACGTCCTCGAGGTCAACCCGCGCGCCTCGCGTACGGTGCCTTTTGCCTCCAAGGCGATCGGAGTGAACCTCGTCGATGCCGCCTGCCGGCTCGCCGCCGGCGCGACGCTGGACGAGCTCGAACTGCCGCCCGAGGGCTCCGTGTGCGCCGGACACCACGTGAAGGCGGTCGTGCTGCCGTTTGTCCGCTTCGCGGGGGCCGACCCCGTCCTCGGCCCGGAGATGCGGTCGACCGGCGAGGTGATGGCGAGTGGCAGCGACTTCGCGACGGCGTTCGCGAAGGCGGAACGTGCGGCAGGGCGCACGCTGCCGCGCGGCGGCCGTGCGTTTCTCAGCGTTCGCGACGCCGACAAGGTCGCGGTCATCCGCGTGGCGCGGGAGCTCTGCGCGCTCGGGTTCGACCTCGTCGCGACCGAGGGGACAGCTGCCGCGCTCGAGCTCGCCGGAATCGTCGTCGCGCGGGTCGAGAAGGGGGAGACGGTGGTCGACCTCGTCAAGAGCCGCGGCGTCGAGCTCGTCGTCAACACACCGGAAGGGCGCAACGCCCGCCGGGACGGGTACGCGATCCGCGAGGCCGCCGTGATCGCGCGCGTCCCGTGCATCACGACGCTCGCCGTCGCGCGGGCAGCCGTCGAGGCGATCGCGAACGCGCGCGAGGAGGAGCCGATGTCGCTGCAGGCGCGCCAGGCCGGGATCGAGGCGGAGGCCCTTCGTGCCGCGTCGTGAGCGGCTCCTCGTCGTCGGCACCGAGCAGGTCGGGCCGTACACGCTCTTCCGCGTCGAGCGGGGCGGGATCACACCCGGAACCCCGGGGCAGTTCTTCATGCTCGAGGCGCCGGGACGGCCGCTCCCCCGGCCGTTCTCGCTGTGCACCGCGCCGAGGGGGGAGCTCGGGTTCCTCGTCGATCCGGTCGGGCCGGGAACGCGCGCCCTTGCGGGGATCGAGGCCGGCGACAGGATTCACGTGTTCGGGCCGCTCGGGAACGGCTTCCGGCTCGACGTGCCGCGTCCGGTGCTCGTCGGCGGCGGGATCGGAATCGCGCCGTTCCCGTACCTCGCGGAGGCGCTCGAGCGTCCGCCGGCGATCCTCGGTTTCCGGAGTGCCTTCCACGCCGAGGCCGCGGCCCTCGTCCCCGGCGCCGAGGTCGTGATCGACCCGGTGCTCGTCACCGAGGCGATGCCGCGCGACCGTGACGTCTTCGCCTGCGGCCCCGAGCCGATGCTCGAGGCCGTTCGTGCGCTTGCGCCCGACGCCCAGCTCGCGTGGGAAGCCCCGATGGCGTGCGGCTACGGCGCCTGCTACGGCTGCGTCGTTCCGGTCGAGGGGGCGCTCAGGCGCCTGTGCATCGAAGGGCCGGTGCTGTGCGCCTCCTGAACGCCAGCGGCTGCCTCGACGCGCTCACGGCCCCCGGGATCGCGGAGAGCCTGGATGCCTTCGTCACGAAGACCGTCACGCCCGCGCCCAGGGAGGGGAATCCGCCGGTCCGGATCGCCGAGACCGACGCGGGGATGCTGAATGCGATCGGGCTCGCAAACCCGGGGCGCGACCGGTTCCTCGCCGACACGCTCCCCGAGCTCCGCAGGCTCTCCGTGCCGCTGTGGGTCTCCGTCGGCGGCTTCTCGGCCGCCGAGTACGCCGAGACCTGCGCGGCGCTCGAAGACGTCACGATCGAGCTCAACCTCTCCTGCCCGAACGTCGACGACGCGGCCGAGTCCGCCGCGGAGATCGTCTCCGCCTGCCGCGCCGCCACAGGCCTTCCGCTCTATGCGAAGCTGTCTCCCTCGACCTGGGAGATCGCCGAGGTGGCGCGGGCGGTCGAGGCGGCCGGCGCAGACGGCCTCTCGCTCGTGAACACGCTGCGTGGGCTCGCGCTCGACGGCCGCCTGCGGCCGAGGCTCGCGCGAGCGATCGGCGGATACTCGGGACCGGCGCTGAAGCCCATCGCGCTGGCCGCCGTCTACGCCTGCCGGAGGGTGTCCGAGCTCCCGATCGTGGGCATGGGAGGTGTCCAGTCGGGTGGTGACGTTCTGGAGATGATCGCGTGCGGCGCGACCGACGTCGCGCTCGGCACGGTCCTCTTCGGCGACCCCGACGCGCCTTCTCGCATTCGGTCGGAGCTGGCTGTTGCGCTCGCAAATGCCGGGTTTGACAACGCAGAAAGCGCCTTTTCTGCCGCTCAGGAAGCTGTTTTCACTTCCGGCAACTAGCGCAAACCGACCCTCCTTGCAGGATGTCTCAAGGTTGTTAGTATGCCCCTCCGCATGGTGCCTTCCGCCCCACAAGTCCAGGCTCCGGTCAGGTCGCTCGACCAGAGAATGGAGGCGCTCAAGAGGGCCAACGACATCCGGGTGAAGCGGGCGCAGCTGAAGAAGGACCTCAAGACGGGAACCGTTTCGATCGAGCAGATCCTGCGCGAGCCGCCGGAGTTCGTGTCGACGGCGAAGGTGTTCGACATGCTGATGGCGGTGCCCAAGTTCGGTCGCGTCAAGGCGCTGCGGCTGCTCAACCAGTGCCGCATCAGCCAGTCGAAGACCGTGGGCGGCCTCTCCGACCGCCAGCGCCAAGAGTTGATTGACCTCTTCAACCGGTAGGCCTCCGGTCTTCGTCCTCACCGGCCCGTCCGGTGCCGGGAAGGGAACGATGGTTCAGGCGCTGCTGGCCCGCATTCCGCGCCTCCGCCTGGCCGTCTCGGCGACGACGCGCGCGCGCCGGCCGAACGAGGTCGACGGCATCCACTACTGGTTCCTCTCCGACGCCGAGTTCGACGAGCGCCTCGCTGCGGGCGACTTCCTCGAGTACCACATCTTCCCGTGGGGGCAGCGCTCGGGAACGCTGATGTCCGAGCTCGACCGGATCGCGGCGGCCGGCGACTCGCCGCTTCTCGAGCTCGAGCTGAACGGGTCGCAGGCCGTCAAGTCGCGCGTCCCGGGCGCGCTGACGATCTTCATCGACGCGCCGATCGAGGAGCTCGAGCGCCGGCTCCGCTCGCGCGCGACGGAGAGCTCGGGCGAGATCGAGGAGCGGATCTCTCTTGCCGCGGAGCAGCGCGAGCTCGCCGGCGAGTTCGATTTCGTGGTCGAGAACGACGACCGGGAGCGCGCGGCGGAAGCGTGCGTCGGGATCGTCGAACGAGAGCTCGCCGCCTGCGGCTAGAATGTGCGTCCGCTGCCGGCATCTCGGCCGCTGGACGGAAACGGCACGAACCGGCACGAACCGACATAGCCACGAAACCCGACACAGCCACGAAACGGCCTTGCGGCCGCGAAAGGATCCTCTGAATGATTCATCCCCGCATCGATCAGCTGCTCGACCAGGTGGACTCGCGCTACTCGCTCGTGATCGTGGCCGCGAAGCGCGCACGCCAGATCAACAACTACCACCACCAGCTCGGTGAGGGCACCTTCGACGAGTTCCCGCCGCCGCTCATCCGCTCGCGCTCGAAGAACTACCTGACGATGTCCCTCGAAGAGATCGCAGAGGGCAAGATCACGTACGAATACAAGCGCTGAGCGGTTCCTCACCGGCCGCCCTCGGGAAGAATGACGCCGTGAGCCGCATCTTGCTGGGAGTCACGGGAGGGATCGCCGCCTACAAGGCATGCGACCTCACGCGGCTTCTCGTCAAGGCAGGCCACGAGGTGATCCCGCTCGTCACGACCGGGGCCGAACGCTTCGTCTCTGCCGAGACCTTTCGCGCGCTCGCGCGCCGTCCCGAAGGCGAGGATCTCTACGCCCACCTGACTCGGGCCGACCTCCTCCTCGTCGCGCCGTGCACCGCGAACACGTTCGCGAAGCTCGCGCACGGCCTCGCCGACAACGTCCTGACCGAGGCCGCCCTCGCGCACCGCGGACCGATCCTCGTTGCGCCCGCGATGAACCCGCGCATGTGGTCGCACCCGGCCACGCGTGCGAACGCCGACGTGCTCGCGGCGCGGGGCGTCGAGCTCGTCGGACCGGACGAGGGGGAGACCGCAGAGGGAGAGTGGGGAGTCGGGCGCATGGCCGAGCCGGCCGAGATCGCCGCTCGCGCCGAACAGCTCCTCGCGCCGAAGAGCCTCGCCGGGCGCCGGGTGCTCGTCACCGCAGGCGGCACACGCGAGCCGCTCGACGCGGCCCGCTTCGTCGGCAATCGCTCGTCGGGGCGGATGGGTGTCGCGCTCGCAGAGGAGGCCCTCCGGAGGGGCGCCGACATCGTCCTGCTCGCGGCCAATCTCGCCGTCCCGGCGCCGATCGGGGTGGAGACGATCCCGACGCCGACTGCCGAGTCGATGCTCGACGCCGCGGTCGCCCTCGAGGACTTCGACATCGCGCTCTTCGCGGCGGCGGTGGCGGACTACCGTCCCGCGGTCGCGCTCGCCCGCAAGCGCTCGAAGAGCGACGAGTCGTGGACGGTGGAGCTCGAGCCGACGATCGACATCGCGAAGCGGCTCGGCGACCGGAAGCGCCCGGGACAGCTGCTCGTCGCGTTCGGAGCCGATCAGGGCGACGCGGGCCTCGACCGGAAGCGCGGGATGCTCGATTCCAAGCACGCGGATCTCGTGGTCTTCAACGACGTCTCGCGGTCGGACATCGGGTTCGACTCGGCCGAGAACGAGGTCGTGCTCCTGTCGCGGCTCGGGGAACGCGCGGTGGAGAAGGCCCCGAAGGCTGCGATCGCGGCGGCGGTCCTGGATGAGGTGGAGCGCCTCCTGGAGAGCCGGGATGAATGACGGCGATGCCTACGAGCTCTTCCAGGAAGGCCGCGCGCGCTTGCGGAAGGGCATGGCGGCTCAGGCCACCGTCCCGCTCGAGAAGGCGAAGCGCCTCGAGCCGGACAAGGCCTCGATCCGCGAGTCGCTCGGGATCGCGTATTTCCGGCTTCGCCGCTGGCGTGAAGCCGAGGCCGAGTTCCGGACGATGCTCGAGCTCTCGCCGACCGATCACTACGCGCACTACGCACTCGGCCGGACGCTCGAGAAGCTCGGCCGCGACTCCGAGGCGAACGGCCACTACAAGCTGGCGAGCGTGATGGAGCCCTCGAGCAAGCACTACGCCGACCGGATCCGCTGACCCCGCGTGGCGCGGTGAGAGCGGTCGTCCAGCGTGTCTCGCGCGGGCGGGTCACCGTCTCGCACGGGCGGGTGGAGCAGGGTGGCGAGATCGGCCCGGGGCTCGCCGTGCTGCTCGGCATCGCGCACGGCGACACGCCCGAGGAGGCCGGCCGGCTTGCCGGAAGGATCGCCCGACTCCGGATCTTCGAGAACGAGCACGGGAAGTTCGACCGCTCGCTGCTCGACACGGCGGGCGAGGCGCTCGTCGTCTCGCAGTTCACGCTGCTCGCCGACCCGCGAAAGGGCAACCGCCCGAGCTTCGCAGGCGCGGCGCGGCCGGAGGATGCCGAGCCGGTGTACGAGCGCTTCTGCGCGGCTCTGCGTGCCGAAGGGCTCAGGGTCGCCACGGGCGTCTTCGGAGCGAGGATGGCGCTCGAGCTCGTGAACGACGGGCCGGTGACGATCATCCTCGACACGAGTGCTCGAGAATCGGCGCCACGGCCCGAATAGTGCCGTTTGCTACCCTCTCGGATACCGCATTTCGGGCAAGTCGAAATGGGCGCCTCGCGCCCATTTTTTATGTCACACGGTCTGGCACGACGGAGACAGCAACACGTTTGGACGGTGATGTCGGATGGCGACGGGCCAACATGAAAAGGAGAAGGAGCTGCTTCGCGAGGTTTCCCGGACGGTTCAGTCGGCACTTCCAGGCGTCGAGGTTCTCGCGCTCGAGATCACCGGGCGGGAGCGCTTCTGCGTCTACGTCGACGATCCAGGCGGGGTCGACCATGCCCTCTGCGAACGCGTCAGCGGCGTCCTTCGCCCGTACCTCGAGCGCTACTCGATCGAGGTGTCGTCTCCCGGAATCGAGCGGCCGCTTCGCACGCGCGAGCATTTCGAGCACGCGATCGGACGCCGGGTGCGCCTGAAGACCGCTTCACTACGGGTACGCGGCGAGGTCGCGGCTGCGAACGAACGCTCGTTCCGGCTTGTCGACAAGAGCGGCGATCCCGTGGACATACCGTACGACTCGATCGTGCGGGCCAATCTGATCGACGAAGGGGGTGCCCAATGAGCCAGGAGATCGTCGACGCCGTTCGCGAGCTCGAACGGGACAAGGGAATCGACGGCG
>DASZLW010000330.1:0-3475 GCA_035552175.1 Gaiellaceae bacterium
CCTCCCGGTCGTGAAGCCTTCGCGCTCGAAACCGGCGAAGCAGAAGGGCGCGGGTGGCCGCCGCCGACGGTCTCTCGTGGTCGTGCTGCTGCTCCTGGTGGCGGCCGGCGCCGCAGCGGTGATCATCGCGCTCAACCGGCATCAGCATCCCTCGGGGGGTGGTGGCGGCGGCACGGGCTCGACGCCGGTCGCGCTTCGGGCGGCCACTGCCTACGACCCGTTCGGCGATCACGTCGAGAACTCCGCGTCGATCGGCAACGCCACGGATGGGAGCACCACGACCTTCTGGGAGACCGAGCACTACGAGAACCCCGCCTTCGGAAACCTGAAATCCGGGGTCGGACTCGTCGTCGACGCGGGACGATCCGTGAAGGCGCGGTCGCTCACGATCCTCTCGTCGTCCCCGGGCTACCGGGCGGTCATCCGCACGGCCAACACGGAGTTCGGTCCGTTCACGGACGACTCCAAATCCGAGACCGGGAGCGCGACGACGACGTTCGTGCTCGATGGCACGCAAGCCCGGTACTACCTGATCTGGATCACGAACCTCGGACCGGACGACCAGGTGCGGATCGAGGACGTGACCGCCAAATCATAGAAGGGCGCCGAGTAACAGCGGGCCCGGGTGCACCGCCGTGACCTGTGACGGTTTTGGCACAGATCCGGCACAGACACGTGACAGACCCCGGCGGTAGAATGTGATGTAGAGGGCGGAGGGGATGCGACCCCGCCCAGGGTGGGGGACCGGCTTCGGGCCCGGCGGGACATGACCAAGAGGGCCGGTTTCGCCCGTTTGACGCCGGTGCCCGGGCTCAGTACTCGAGCCCGCTTCGGCGCTCGTGCCGCTCGAGAGCGAGCTCGACGAGCCGTTCGAGCAGCTCCCCGTAACCGATGCCGCCGGCCTCGAAGAGCTTTGCGTAGACGCTCGTCTCGGTGAAACCCGGGATGGTGTTCAGCTCGTTCACGAGTACCTCGCCGTCGGCTCGCACGAACATGTCGACCCGCGCCATCCCCTCGCAGTCGACGGCCGCGAACGCCTGCACGGCGAGGTCCTGCGCGCGCGCCGCCTGCGACGCCGGGATCCGCGCCGGGACGACGAGCTCCATCTCGCCGGTCGCGTACTTCGCCTCGTAGTCGTACCACTCGTTGCGCTCGACGACGATCTCGCCGACCACGGAGGCGGTGGGCTTCCGGTTGCCGAGGATGCCCACCTCGATCTCGATCCCGTCGACGAACTCCTCGACGAGCACCTTCTCGTCGTGTCGGAACGCGAGGGCGATCGCTGCCGTCAGCTCGTCCTCGTCGTGGGCCTTGGAGATCCCGACCGACGACCCGAGGCGGGCCGGTTTCACGAACACCGGGTACCCGAACGGGTTCGAGGCAGCATCGCCCGGACGCAGCGTCGCGTTGCGGGTCACCGGGATGCCACGATCGCGGAGCACCGCCTTGAAGAGATCCTTGTCCATCGCGACAGCCGACGCGCCGACGCCCGCTCCGACATACGGTACGTCAGCCAGCTCGAGGAGGCCCTGCACAGTGCCGTCTTCGCCGAACGGTCCATGCAAGACCGGGAAGACGACGTCCACCCCGGACAGCGCCTGCACGACCGCGCGACCCGGGAGCCGTGGCTCGAGCTCGGCTCCAGGCGACTCCGGAGGTCCTGACTCGATCGAACCCGATCCGATCGTCCATTGCCCGCCGGGGCCGATCTCGATCGAGATCACCTCGGCGCCGCGAGCCGCGAGCGCGGCAGCGACGCTCCTCCCCGAGGCGACGGAGATCTCGTGCTCGCTCGAGCGGCCGCCCGAGATGACCGCGATGCGGTGCCTCAAGGAGCCGGGGATGCCGGCGGGCCGGCCGGCGTCGTAGTCGACGCCGCAGGTGTCGTCGTCGGCGTCGTCGTCGGCGTCGTGGTGGGGGTCGTGGTCGCTGTGGTCGACGTACCGGGTGTGGTCGTGGTCGTCGACGTGACGCTCGATGTCGGAAGCGTCGTCGAGGTGCTCGAGGTCGGGAGCGTCGTCTGGGTGCTCGTCGTCTGGGTGCTCGTCGTCTGGGTCGTGTTGTTCACGAGCCGGCCGACCGTGATCGTCACCGTTGCCCCCTGCTGCAGCGAGCCGCCGGACGGCGACTGCGTCAGGACGATCCCGTCCTGCGAGGGCTCGGTGACGTCCTGGTAGGCCACCGACGCCGTGAATCCGTCCTGGGTGATGAGCTGCACCGCGGTCTGCGCATCGTCTCCGGTGAGGCTCGGAACCGCCGACAGCTTCGGGCCCTTCGACACCGACAGCGTGATCGTCGTCCCGACCGCGACCGACGTCCCTGCCGACGGCGTCTCCGCGACGATGTTGCCGTCGGGCTCCGCGCTCGACACGTCTCTGCGGAGGGTCTTGAAGCCCTGCCCTTCGAGCGCGCCGACGCCGTTCTGGTACGGATCGCCGACGACGTCCGGGACCGGGATCTCTTTCGGGCCCGTCGAGACGTTCAGGGTCACGACCGTGCCCTCGAGGACGGTCGTCCCGGGCGTCGGGTGCGTCGCCGTGACCGAGCCGGACGGGACCGTCTTCGACGGAACGCTCCGCTGGCGGTAGGTGAGGTGCGCGTGCGCGAGGTCGGACTCGGCCTGCTGGAGCGTCTCGCCGACGAGCGTCCCCGGTACGACTGTACGCGGCTTGCCCGACGACACCTGAAGCGTGACCGCGAACCCCTTCTTTCGCTTCGCGCCGGGCGCCGGGGACTGGCTGATCACGAACCCCTTCAGGACGTTGTCGCTCGGCACCTGTTGCACCTTGGCGTCGAGGCCCTGCTGCTTCAGCTTCAGGACCGCATTCTGCTGGAGCAGGCCGCCGACATAGATGACCGTGACCGACTGCGAGTCGTCGATCTTCGTCACGGTCTTGTAGATGAGATAACCGCCGACAGCGGCGATCACGACGGCGAGGAATCCCAGCACGAGCGGCCAGCGCGAGCGGCGGGACCGTTCCTCGTAGTAGGACGGCGGGCGATACGCCGGGGGTGCCGGGGGCGGGGTCGCGACCGCCGAGCGCGGAACGATCGCCGTCAGGGCCGACGTCGCCCCCTCCCCGCGCAGCACCTGGGTCATCGCCTCCTCGGTCTGATGCGAAACGGCTGCACCGCGCGCAACCCGCGCGAGGTCGGCATCCATCTCCTCTGCCGAGGAGTACCGCTGGTCGGGCTCCTTCGCGAGCGCGCGCATCACGATCGCGTCGAGGTCGTGCGAGATCTCGGGCCGGAGCTTCGACGGCGGGTCGGGGATCGCCGAGAGATGCTTCATCGCGATCTCGACCGCCGCGTCGCCGGTGAACGGCACCCTCCCGGTCAGCATCTCGTACATCACGATCCCGAGCGAGTAGAGATCGGAGCGGGGATCGACCGGCTTCCCGCGCGCCTGCTCCGGCGAGAGGTACTGCGCCGTGCCGACGATCGAGCCCGCCTCCGTCATCTGCGAGGCGCCCGA
>DASZLW010000331.1:0-4185 GCA_035552175.1 Gaiellaceae bacterium
CGACCGGGGCTCGAGGCCGAGCCGGCGGCACTCGGGCCCCAGCCGGGAACCGAGCCTCTCGTCGGGTCGGTGACCCGGGCCGCGGAGGCCAAAGGGGTGCGGCCGGGGATGCGGCTCGGGGAGGCGCTCGCGATGTGCCCGCGGCTTGCACTCGTCGACCAGGATCCGGCCAGCGTCGAGCAGGCATGGGAAGAGGTCCTGCAGGCGCTCGAGAACGCGGGGTTCGCAGTGGAACCGGTCGAGGCGGGGACGGTCTTCTTCGAAACGGCCGGGGTGGAGCGGCTCTACGGAGGCCTCGAGCCGGCGCTCAAGCGGGCACTCGCGGCCGTCGGGCCCGCGTGGGACGCACGGGCCGGGGCAGCCGAGCGACGGTTCGCTGCGCTCGCAGCGGCGAACGTGGCACGGCCTGGACAGGCGTTGATCGTCTCCGACGACCGCACGCGCTCGTTCCTCGCGCCGCTGCCGCTGACGCTGCTCCCGCTCGAGAAGGACCGCTACGAGGAGCTCGAAGAGCTCGGAGTACGAACGATCGGACAGCTTGCCGGGCTGCCGGGTGGCGCCGTTGCCGAACGACTGGGGCCGGACGGCCGGCGCGCCTGGAGCCTGGCGAGGGGAGAGCATGGCATCCAGGAAACCCGTGTGGCCCCCCGACGGCCACCGGTTCCCCTGGTCGAGACGCTCGAGTTCCCGGAAGCAGTCGGCCAGGAGCTGACGCTCCGGCGAGGACTCGGCGTGCTCGTCGACGGCCTGCTCGCCCGACCCGAGCGCGCGGGGCGCCCGCCGCGGAAGCTCGCCCTCTGGGCGCGGCTCGTCGGCGGCGCCTCGTGGCGGCGGGCCGTCACGCTCCGGGAGGCAACCGCCGACCCGGCGCGGCTGCGGCTCGCACTCGGGTCGAAGCTCGCCGAGCTACCGGCGCCCGTTCTCAAGCTACGGCTCGAGGTGCTCGAGCTCGCCGAGGGCAGCGGCGAGCAGCTCGAGCTGCTCCGCGCCCAGAACGGGTCATACGGCGGCGATGGAGTTCAAGGGAGGTTGAAAGAGGGTCTGCGCCAGGTGAAAGCAGCCGTCGGCGCAGGCGGGGTCTCGATGGTTGTGGAGGTGGCACCGTGGTCACGGATACCGGAAGCTCGCGCCTTGCTCGTTCCACGCGACGACTGAATGCTCAGCGTCTCAACAACCCGCGGCCTGCGCTCGTCCTGGCGCACGCCGACGGCATCCCGCACCGGGTCAACCGGCTGCAGGTCGCGCTCGTCCGCGAGGAGTGGAGGATCGTCGATCGCTGGTGGACGGAGGAGCCCGTCGACCGCCGCTACTTCGACCTCGTGCTCGAGAGCGGCGAGAACACCGTCGTCTACCGCAACGGCGAGACGCAGACGTGGTTCACCCAGCGCGCGTAGCTCTGGTGGCTTTCTCTCGATCGAGCTGCGAGATACGGAGCGAGATCCGACGAGTCCTTGCCCTGCGGCGGCTTCATGACCTATGTCGAGCTCCACGCGCACTCGGCGTACTCGTTCCTTGACGGCGCCTCGCTGCCGGAAGAGCTCGCCGCCCGCGCGGTCGAGCTCGGCTACGACGCGCTCGCGCTCACCGACCACGACGGGGTCTACGGCTCACTGGAGTTCGCGCATGCCGCGAGGCATCTCGGGCTCCGGGCGATCACCGGCGCCGAGGTCACGCTCGAGCAGGGCGCCCACGTCACGGTGCTCTGCGAGAGCCGCCGCGGCTACGAGAACCTCTGCCGGATCCTGACCGACGCCCACGCGCGGACGAGAATCGAGGGACGCGAGCGCGAGCTGCTCCCCGCCGCCACGAGCGCCGAGGTCGTCGCCGAGCACGCCGAGGGACTCGTCTGCCTCTCCGGCTGTTCCCGCCACGGGCTCGGCGTCACCGACGCGAATGCCGCGGCCAGGCTCGCGAAGGCGTTCCCGGGCGCCTTCTACGTCGAGCTCCAACGTCCGTACGAGCGCGGCGATGGCCGCCGCAACGCGGCCCTCGAAGACCTCGCCGCCACGATCGGCGTCCCGACCGTCGGGACCGGCGACGTCCACGCTCACCATCCGCGCCGGAGCCGCCTCCAGGACGCTCTCGTCGCGATCCGCAACCGCACCTCGCTCGACGGCTGCGAGCAGGAGCGGCGCGGGAACCACGAGTCCGTCCTCCTACCGCCCGGCGAGACGGCCGAGCGACTCCCGCCCGGCGCGGCGGCCCGCACGCGCGAGGTCGCCGACCGCTGCACCTTCGACCTGACCGGGGAGCTCGGTTATCGCTATCCCGACTTCGCAGACGGCCCCGATCCCGCCGATGTCCAGCTCAGGGCGCTGTGCGAGCACGCCTTCACCGACCGCTACGCCGACGCGAACGGCCACAAGCGGCTCGCGCACGACCGCCTCGACACCGAGCTCGCGTTGATCGCGAAACTCGGGCTCGCCGGTTTCTTCCTGCTCCACTGGGAGGTGCTCGAGCTCGCCCGCGCATGCGCGCTCGAGGTGCGCGGCCGCGACTCGCCCCGCAACGCGCTGCCGCCGGGGCGGGGGAGAGGCTCGAGCGTCGGCTCGATCGTCTGCTTCCTCACCGGGCTCTCCCACGTCGACCCGGTGAAGGCGAACCTCTCGCTCGGCCGGTTCCTGAACGACGAGATGATCTCGGTACCGGATATCGACCTCGACTTCCCACGCGACATCCGCGAGAAGCTGATCGTCGCCGTGACAGAGCGGTACGGGCGGAAGCACGCGGCGCTCGTCGCGAGCTTCTCGACCTACCGGAGCCGCGGCGCGATCCGCGACGTCGGCAAGGCGCTCGGCCTCCCGTTCGGCGAGCTCGAGCGGCTCGCCCGCGTCACCGACGGCTGGTATGCGACCGGGGTCGGCGCCGAGCTCGACGGCGTTCCGGGCGACCACAGCGGCCCGCGCTGGCAGGCCTTCCGCGAGCTGACCCACGAGATCGCCGGCCTGCCGCGCCACCTCTCCCAGCACCCCGGCGGCATGGTGATCTCCACCCGTCCGCTGATCGACCTCGTCCCCGTGCAGCCCGCGGCGATGGCGGGCCGCCAGATCTGCCAGTGGGACAAGGACTCGTGCTCCGACGCGGGATTCCTGAAGATCGACCTGCTCGGGCTCGGGATGCTCTCCGCCGTCGAGGAGGCGGTCGACTCGATCGCGCGGCTCCACGGCGAGCCGATCGACCTCTCGCGCGTCCCGCTCGACGATCCGGCGGTCTACGCCGAGATCCAGGCGGCCGACACGGTCGGGGTCTTCCAGATCGAGAGCCGCGCCCAGATGCAGAGCCTGCTCCGGACCCGCCCGGAGAACCTCGAAGACCTCACCGTGCAGGTCGCGCTCGTCCGGCCCGGCCCGATCCAGGGGAAGGCCGTGCACCCGTACATCGAGCGCCGCCAGCGGCTGCGAGACGATTCGTCGTTCGTCTACCCGGTCGAGCACGAGTCGCTCCGCGAGCCGCTGCGCGAGACGCTCGGCGTCGTCGTCTTCCAGGACCAGGTGCTCGACGTCGCGATGGCGGCCGCCGGCTTCAGCGTGGGAGAGGCGGAAGGACTGCGTCGCGCGATGAGCCGCAAGCGAAGCGAGGAGGCGATCGAGGCGTTCCGGCCGCGCTTCGTAGAGGGCTGCGTCGGCAACGGCATCGCCAAAGAGATCGGGCACGAGATCTACGACAAGCTCGTCGGCTTCTCGGGCTTCGGCTTCCCGAAGTCGCATGCCGCCGCGTTCGCGCTCCTCGCCTACCAGTCGGCGTGGCTTCGCCACTGCTTCCCGGCCGAGTTCCTCTGCGCGCTCTTGAACGCGCAGCCGATGGGCTTCTACCCGCCGGCGTCGCTCGTGCGCGACGCCCAGCGCCGCGGCGTCGAGGTCTACCCGCCGCACGTGAACAGGAGCGCGGCGCGGTGCACGATCGAGGCTGGCGGCGTGCGCGTCGGCCTCGGCTATATCCGCTCGGTCGGCGAAGAGGAAGCGAAGGCGATCGCGGCCGGGCAGCCGTACGCCGACGTCGGCGACCTCGCGCGCCGAGCGGCGACCGGCCGCGACGCGCTCGAGGCGCTCGTCGCATCAGGAGCATGCGACGGCTGGGGGGAACGACGTGATCTCCTCTGGCGCTTCGGCATCACTCCGCGTCCTGTCGCGGGCCAGCTGACGCTGCCGATCGGCCCGACCGCAGAAACACCGGAGCTACCGCGCC
>DASZLW010000332.1:0-2257 GCA_035552175.1 Gaiellaceae bacterium
CTCGATCTCGGTCGGAATCCATCCGATGGAGCTCCTCCGCCCGCACCTCCCGACCGCCTGTGTCGCAAGCAGCGACCTCTCCACTGTCCCGCACGGCGCGCGAGTCGAGGTGGCCGGGATGGCGGTCGCCCGCCAGCGGCCTGCGACCGCGAAGGGGATCGTCTTCATGCTGCTCGAGGACGAGCACGGCCAGATGAACCTGATCATCCCGCCGCCCGTCTACGAGGCCAACCGGGCCGTGATCCGCGGCGAGCCGATCCTGCTCGCCCGGGGCCGCTTCGAGCGCGTCGGGCGCAACGAGAACGTGCTCGTCGACGAGGTCGAGACCCTCGGCCCACTCGCCCGCCGGGCCGCCAACGACGCGGAGGTCAGCTCAGCCCTCCCGAACGCCCACCATTTCGGGCACCGCTGAGTCGTCACGTCGGCAAGATGCGCCTCGAGCACGGCGAGCTGCTCCGAGCGCTCGAAGAGCTCGCCGCCGTGCACCGTGCAAACACCCCGGGCGATGCGGAAACGGCGCTTGCGAGCGAATCGGCCGGGGGTGTCGATGCTGCCATCGGACGCTCGGCGTGGGGAGCGCTCGCCGAGGGGTGCCGCGAAAGAGCAGCGAACACCCCGTGGGGCCCGTTACCGTACGAAGGTGATCCTTTTTCCGATCGCGCTCATCTGGCTCGTGGTGGTGGCTGTCTGGCTGATCCGCAACAGCATCGCCGACCCGGATCTGCCCGATGGCGATACGCCTTCTCCGCGGCGGTTCCGCCCACGCCGGCCGCGCTCGCCGCATGGCGGACCGGCGAGATCCGCGCGCCGCGAGACGGCCCGCAAGCGCTAACGGTTCTCGATCTCGAGGGCGAACGAGTGCAGGCGTTTCGCGACCGCGCGGTGGAACTCGCGCTCGTACTCCTTGTCGACGCCTTCCTCGAGCGTGCGCATGTATGCGTCCCGGATATCCGCGAGGATCTCCGTGCCGGTCTCGACCGCGTCGATGTAGTCGCCGTAAAGCTCTTCCGCCTCGTCCCGACCCGCCTTGTCGTAAGCCTCGAGGCGCTCGGTCACCTCCTCGACGACGAAGTGATGGTCGCGTTCGAAGATGTCGAGCTGGCGCTCGATCACGTCCGCGAAGCGCGAGCGGCGGAAGATCAGACGAGCTCCCGGTACAGCCGCAGATGCCCGGCTGCGGCGGCGTCCCAGGTGAGAGTGGCACGGGCCCGATCTGCACCCGCTCGGGCGGCGGCGAGGGCGGCCGGGTCGGCGAGGAGCTCGCGCGCGGCCTCGGCGAGGCCGTCGATGTCTCCTGCCGGAACGACCCGACCGGCTCCGAACTCGGCGACCGGCTCGGCGAGCCCTCCGACGTCGTAGACGATCGAAGGAACGCCGGCGCCGAGCGCCTGCAACAGGGCGCCGGACTGGTCGAGCTCGGCGCGGTACGGAAAGACGGCGATCGTCGCGGCAGAGAAGGCCCGGTCGAACTCCACGGCCGAGAGGTACCCGAGCCGCCATTCCGTGCGAGGCGCGTCCTGCAGATCGCCGAGCGGCATCGCCGGGTCGCCTGCGACGAGGAGCCGCGCGTCCGGGAGCCGACGCACGAGCTCGACTGCGTCCGCGAGGCCCTTGTAGGGCCGGATCACCCCGGGTGCGAGGATCGTTTGCCCGTCGTCCGCGCGTACGGCAGCGCTCGGGTACACGGGATGCGGAATCACCACGGGATCGACGCCGAGGTCGTTGAGCGTCGCCTGTCCACGTCGGGAGTGGACGACGACCCGGTCGAATCGCCCCAGGAGCTTCGTCCAGAGCGCGCGCTTCCCGGCGGTGCGTCGTGGCAGGAGATCGTGTGCCGTGAAGACCGAGGGGCTCCTGAATCGGAGATGCACGTCGACCTGCGGAACCGCGAGCCACTGGACGTGCAGGACGTCGGGCTTCATGCGGGCGAGCGTCGCGACCACGGCGAGATGCTCGGTCGCCTTCAGCGGCAGACGCGCCCGCGATCGCTGGAACATCCGCGAGGAGAGCGGATAGAAGCGGGCGACGCGCCGGTAGCGCTCCGCTGCGGGCAGTTCGGCGAAACGGAAATGCGACGTGGCGAGCTCGACCTCGTTGCCCGCCCGGGCGAGCCCCTCGGCCAGCTCGTGGTCGTACATCGGTGTGAAAGCCGGAGGATCGGCGATGACGATGCGCATGGTCGCCTACAGTAGAGCGCCGTGATCGTCCGGACGTGGAACCTCTTCAACGGCAACACCTTCCCGCCGCAGCGCAAGGC
>DASZLW010000333.1:0-1762 GCA_035552175.1 Gaiellaceae bacterium
TGACGACTGCCTTTCGCATTCCCGGGAAGAAGGTCGCCGTCTGCCCGATCCTACGGGCCGGGATGGGGATGCTCGACGGCGTTCTCAGCCTGATCCCGGTCGCGCGCGTCGGCTTCATCGGGCTCTACCGCAACGAGGAGACGCTCGAGCCCGTCGAGTACTACGTGAAGCTCCCGGCGGACATCGCCGATCGGGAGGTGCTCCTCCTCGACCCGATGCTCGCGACCGGCAACTCGACCGCAGCCGCCGTCTCGATCCTGAAGGGCGCCGGCGCGACGCACATCTCCCTCGTCAGTCTGATCGCAGCGCCCGAAGGAGTCCGCCACATCGAGCAAGAACATCCGGACGTGAACATCTTCACGGCCTCGATCGACTCGCACCTGAACGAGAAGGGCTACATCGTCCCGGGCCTCGGCGACGCGGGAGATCGCCTCTACGGCACGAAGTAGCGCTTGTTCGTGCCGCTGCTCGCCGAGTCCGATGCGTACCGTGGTCTGCGAGGAGGTCGGAAATCACGAGATTCCAACGCGCACTAGAGAGCATCAGCGGCCTGATCGGCGCCGGTTGACGCAGAGTCCCATCCGGGAAGGTCGTAGCTGATGGTCTGGCAGCAGTTCACCCATCACCTTCAGGTGCTGTGGGGCGCCCTGATCGCGCTGGGCGTCGTCGTCGCGCTGACGCCGGCCGTCGGCGGCATGGCGCGCATCCTCGGCGTCGTCGACCGCCAGGAGGAAGGCCGGCGGAAGACGCGCACCGGCGTTCCGCGGCTCGGGGGCCTCGCGCTCTTCCTGGGCATCCTCGTCCCGTCCCTCGCCTTCCTGCACCTCAACGGGCCGATGCGCGGGATCCTGCTCGGGGCGACCGTCGCGACCGTCGTCGGCGCGATCGACGACTTCCGCGGCCTCCGTTGGTGGGAGAAGCTCGCCGGGCAGGTGCTCGCCGCTGCGATCCCCGCGGAGTCGGGCGTCTGGGTGCACCGGTTCACGTTCCCCGTCGTCGGCGTGCAGGCGTTCCCGAAGCCCGTCGGGATCGCACTCACGGTGATCGGGATCGTCGCTGTGATGAACATGGTGAACTTCCTCGACGGCCTCGACGGGCTGGCCGCGGGCGTCTGCGCGATCTCGGCGCTGTCGTTCACGGTGATCGAGCTCTCGCGCGGCGCGACCGACGCGGCCGTGCTCACCGCGGTCGTCTTCGGAGGCTGCCTCGGCTTCCTCCGCCACAACTTCTATCCGGCCCGCATCTTCATGGGGGATTCCGGAGCGCTGTTACTCGGGTTCACCCTCGCGGCCGTGTCCGTTCAGGGCCTTTCCAAGACCGCCCTTTTGAGCGGTCTCGTGCTGCCGCTGCTCGTCCTCGCCGTGCCGTTGATCGACACCTCGTTCGTCGTCGCGAAGCGGATCAAGCAGCGCCGCCCGGTCTACGAGGCAGACCGCACGCATCTGCACCACCGATTCGAGAACATCGGCTTCTCGCAGCGCCGTGCCGTCGTCTACCTGTACGGCTGGTGCGCGATCCTCGCGCTCGCCGCGCTCGCTACGAGGTTCGTCCCCGCGCACCGTCACGGCGACGTCGACCTCGTCAGCGTCTCGATCGATGCCGCGATCGGCCTGCTCGCGATCGGCTCGTCGATCTACGTCGTCTACCTCCTCGAGATCGTGAAGCTCGCGAACCCGTTCATCCGCCGCCGCGAGGAAGCGGAGCAGGCAGAAGACCGCAAGACGGCGTGACTCGCCTCTCGGCGAGAGTGGATTGGTGACAT